>JBBIRN010000022.1:0-15936 GCA_037441785.1 Candidatus Aminicenantota bacterium
AAAAAGCTGTTATTTTTTTGTGAAAAACCCTGCGGATTTGTTGTTAATTTTTTTTCTTCAAATTCTTGACAATTCCTTTTTTATTTTAATATACTCACATCTCATGAAAATCGAGGCCATAACTTTACTCACCATTTTTATTCCGATTTTGGGTTCGTTGCTGGTGCCTCTTGCCGGAACTATCTCGCCAAAAGTCAGGTCGGCCTGGTCAGTGTTGCTGGGAGCTATTACCGCTTTCCTGCCACTGACTCTTTTACCTCAGGCGCTGAAAGGCGGGGAGGTTATCTGGAGCAAGAGCCTGGCACTGGGATTGGACTTTATCCTGATCATTGACCCCCTGTCGATCTTCATGTCCATCGTTTCTTCCTTCATCGGCTTCCTCATCATCGTTTACTCGCTCGGCTACATCCATCACGAGGAACATCAGAATGAGTACTACCTGATGGTCATCCTGTTCATCGGTTCCATGATGGGCCTGGTCTTCTCCGGCAACCTGGTCTTCATCTACCTGTTCTGGGAAATCATTGCCATTGCTTGCTGGAGACTCATCGGCTTCTACCGTCAGAAAGATTACATCCTGCGAGCCGACAAAGCCTTCCTCATGACCTTCGGTGGTGCCGTGGTCATGCTGCTCGGGTTCATCCTCATCTACGGCCAGACAGGAACGTTCAACCTGCTCCAGATGCGCGGAGTAGCCATTCCCGGAACAGCCGTGCTGCTCATTCTCTTCGGTATGTTTTCCAAGTCTGCCACGGTGCCGCTGCATACCTGGTTACCAGATGCTGGTGTTGCTCCTACCACCGTGACTGCCTTACTACACGCGGCGGTTTTGGTGAAAATCGGGGTCTATGCCTATGCCCGGCTTTTCCTCTACACCTTTAAAATTCCTGAAGCCTGGCAGCAGGCCATCATCATTCTGGCCGTGCTGTCCAGCCTTATCGCCGCCGGCGCCGCAACCGTGGAAAACGATTTCAAGCGCATCCTGGCTTATTCTACAGTCAGCCAGATTGGCTACATCTTCCTCGGGTTGAGCGTGGCCACCCCGGTCGGCATAACCGGCGGTTTGTTGTTCATCCTCATGCACGGGCTGGCTAAAGCGGGTTTGTTCCTCTGCGCGGGCATAGTGCTTCATGCCACGCATAAAAGGGATATAAGAGAGATGGGCGGGCTGATTAAAACCATGCCTGTAACCGCCATCTCTTTTCTCATCTGTGCTTTTTCGGTCATAGGCCTTCCGCCTCTGGGCGGTTTCTTCTCCAAGCTTCTGGTTATCATGGGCACAGTTCAGGCTAATCAAGTCTGGGTGGCAGCCCTGGCCCTGTTCACCGCGGTTCTGACCATGTTCTACCTCATGCGCACTTTCGCCCTGGTGTTCCTGGGAGACCTGAAGATTGCCGCACCGGAAAAAACCCTATCCATGGTCGGAGTGGTGGCCGTGCTGGCCATCCTCTCGGTGCTGGCTGGCCTGTTTGTGTCCTACCCGATGAAACTGGTCCAGATGGCAACAACTCAAATTAGCTGGTGGCTAAAATGACAGCAACGACATTATTATGGACAATACTATTTCCGGCGGCCGTAGCCATCATTCTCTTTTTAATTCCCACCAGAGTCAAGCTCCTTCGCGAAGTGCTGGCTGTTCTGGCCTCGGCTGTTTCTCTTTACCTCGGTTTTGCTCTGTTTGCGGTGAAAAACCTCTCCCTGAATACGGACTGGCTGGGCCTGGGGATAAATTTTGACCTGAGGTTGTATCAGTTCTCTGCCTTCATCCTGCTGGCTCTGTCCGGGTTTCTGTTCCTCATCGTCCTTTATTCTACTGTCAAGATGAAGGACCACCCGCGCATTCGCGAATACTACCTCTACGTTTTTCTGGCTGCGGCTTTCTCCAACGGTGCAGTTTTAGCCAATAATTTTATCCTGCTGGTTTTCTTCTGGGAAGCTTTGCTCATCACTACTTACGCCCTGGTTACGCTGGGGCTCAAGCCGACTTCCCACCGCACAGCCGTAAAATCGCTGATTATCGGCGGTTTCTGCGACTTTGCCATGATTCTGGGCATCGGCCTGCTCTGGGCTTCAACCGGCACTCTGACCATGAACCAGGTGCACGTAGAACCGAAGGGACTGGCGGCCGCGGCTTTTATCCTGATGATGATTGGCGCCATCGGCAAGGCTGGCGCCATGCCCTTCCACACCTGGATTCCGGACGCGGCCCTGGACGCGCCGGTCAGTTTTATGGCTTTTATGCCGGCCTCGTTTGAAAAGCTTCTGGGCATTTACCTGCTGGCCAGAATCTCCCTTGATTTCTTTGAGCTCAAGGTCCGCAGCACCATGTCGCTGGTCCTGATGATCATCGGCGCAGCCACCATTGTGCTGGCCGTGTTCATGGCTCTTATCCAGAAAGACTTTAAGAAGCTGCTCTCTTTCCACGCCATCAGCCAGGTGGGTTACATGATCCTGGGCATCGGCACCGCCATTCCCGTGGGCATTGCTGGCGGTGTTTTCCACATGATTAACCACGCCATGTACAAGTGCGGGCTGTTTTTGAGCGCAGGTTCGGTGGAGCACAGAACCGGGACTACTGAACTCAAAAAGCTCGGCGGGTTAGCGCGCGAGATGCCCTGGACCGCAGCCGGGTTTACGGTCTGTGCCCTGGCCATTTCTGGCGTCTGGCCGCTCAACGGCTTTGTTTCCAAAGAGATGGTTTTCCACGGCGCCTTAGAGACAGGTTTTCCCATCTTCGCCATAGCGGCCTGGGTTGGAGCCATCTTTACCTTTGCTTCCTTCCTCAAGGCCGGACATTCCGTGTTCTTCGGTCAGCCCAGCACAGAAGTAGCAAAAACCAAAGAAAGCCCGGCTCCCATTGTTCTGCCCATCCTGATTTTGGCGGCCCTGTGCATCACCTTTGGTGTTTACAACAAGCTTCCGCTGGAAAATTTCATCCAGCCCATTCTGGCCGGTAAGGTGGAAGCTGGAGAACACTTAGATTTTACTGCCCATGCCCTGGACCTCTTTAACCCGGTGGCTGGCATTTCTGTCCTGTGCTTGCTGATTGCTCTCGGGCTTCACTTCTACGGCTGGAAACGCGGAGGTAAGAAACCTTACCTGGCTTCTGAACCCATTCATCAGCTGCCCGGACTTAAAAACCTTTACGACCTGTCTGAAGCCCGGTTTTTTGACCTCTACGAACAAGGCGTGAAATTCCTGCAGTGGCTGGCTGGTATTCTCTTCCGCTTCATTGACCGTCCGATTGATTTCATCTACGAAAAAGTGGTCACGGCCATCGGTCGCCAATTTACTGGCCTGCTGCAAAAAGCCCACAACGGGCAGTACGCTAACTACTTAGCCTGGACTATCGGCGGCCTAGTGGTCGTCGTTTGGATAATACTTCAGTTATTAAGATAGAGGAGGAGCGGTGGTTTTCTCATTTATTGTCATTCCTTTATTGGTAGCTGCCTTTCTGCCTCTTATTGGTAAATTTTCTAAAAAATTAATTCCGGACGTCCTGACCAACGCCGCTCTGGCATACCTGGTTTTCAACGCTGTCCTGCTGGTCAAGCCGCTTCTGGCACAGGGCACTATTCTCCAGAACGTCAACTGGTTTGGAGAACAGGTCAACCTGGCAGTGGCTCTGGACAGCTTCAGCCTGTTCATGCTCTTCACCATTTCCCTGGTCAGCCTGTGCATTACCATTTTCTCCGTTGATTACCTTGAACATTACGGACATAAAGCCAATTTCTATGCTCTGCTGCTGGTGATGATTGCCGGGATGAACGGTCTGGTCCTGGTGCCGGACCTTTTCTCCGTTTACCTTTTCCTGGAAGTGGCAGCCGTGGCTTCTTATGCCCTCGTGGCTTTTGGCCTGGGCTACGACGAACTGGAAGCTTCCTTCAAGTACCTGATGTTATCTGTGGTAGCTTCGGCTTTTGCCCTGCTGAGCATCACCATCATCTTTGGTATGACCGGCAGCCTGAGTTTTCAGGCTGTGGCTCAGGGCCTTCAGGACCTCCAGGCCCGCTACGTCATTGGTGTGTGTATTGCTTTCTTCATCATGGGCTTCGGCTTGAAGGCAGCTCTGGTTCCCTTCCACGCCTGGTTGCCAGATGCTCACCCTTCGGCCCCGGCTCCTATCTCCGCCATGCTGTCCGGCTTGCTGATTAAAGTCTCGGGCGTTTATGCTCTGTTCAGAATCGTCTACAGCGTGGTCGGTATGACACCGGTTTTAACTCAGGTTTTCCTGGCGCTGGGCACTGTTTCCATGGTAGTAGCTGCTCTGCTGGCTTTGGGTCAGAAAGACCTCAAGCGCATGCTGGCCTACTCTTCTATCAGCCAGGTGGGCTACATCGTGGTGGGCTTGGCGCTGGGCACGCCCCTGGGCTTGCTCGGAGGTTTGTTCCATCTGTTTAACCACGCCGTGGCCAAGGGCCTGCTGTTCTTGAACTCAGGCTCAGTCCAGCACATTACCGGCACCAGAAACCTGGAAGAGCTCGGTGGCCTGGATAAAAGAGTTCCGGTTACGGCCGGAACCAACCTGGTTGGTGCTCTTTCTATTGCCGGTGTGCCTCCTCTAGCCGGGTTCTGGAGCAAGTTAATCATCATCATGGCACTCATCCAAGCCAAAGAATTTGGTTATGCTCTTGTGGCCATTCTGGCCAGCATCCTGACCCTGTGGTATTACCTACTCATGCAGAGGAAAGCCTTTTTCGGTCCTTTAAACGAGAATTTGAAGCAGGTTAAAGAAGCTCCTTTCTGGATGTCCGCGGCCTGCGTCATTCTGGCTCTGATTGCTATTCTGGTGGGCGTGTTTTTCACGCCGTTTGTTAAGACCTGGATTTCTCCGGCCGCTGATGTGCTGGCCAGGGGAATTCAGCACGTACTAACATGGGGAATTTAAGATGGTAATACAAATAGTTTTACTCTGCGGCCTGGTGCTCTTTTCCGGGCTGGCCATTCTGCTGCGCGACCTGATTAAAGCAGCCCTGTCTCTGGCCGTGGCCAGCTTGTTCCTCGGTTTGATTTTCTTCCGCCTGGGCGCCCCTTACGCTGGTGTGTTTGAAATCTCGGTGGTGGCCGGGTTAATCACAGTGCTCTTTGCCCTGACCATTGCCCTGACCAAGAAAGAGGACGAAGTGCAGGAAAACCGCCTGGTTAAAATCATCTTCCCGCTCTTCTTCATCCTGTTTCTGATAATTGATGGTCTGGTCATGAAGTCGCTGCTGACCAAAGTGCCCGCCCTGCCGGCCACTCCTGAAGGTGAGTCTTTCGGTCTGGTGCTCTGGAAACAGAGAACCTTTGACCTGGTGGCCCAGATCGGCGTTATTTTCGCCGGGGTCCTGGCCGTCCTGGCCCTCTTTCGGAAAACTGGAAAAGACGAGGACAAAGATGAGTAACCTCTGGTTTCTTTACTTATTCTTTTCGGCCCTACTAATTTTTATCGGTCTCTACTGTCTCCTGACCATGCGCAACCTCATCCGGCTGTTTATTGCCGTGGAAATAATCAGCAAAGGCGTGAGCCTGGCTATCGTGGCCACTGGCGCCGTCAAGAACTCCGTGCTGCTGGCGCAAAGCCTGGCCATCACCTACATCGTGGTGGAAGTCAGCCTGGTGGCCACCGCTCTGGCCTTAATCATCAACATTTACAAAAAGAACAAAAGCCTGGATGTGCGTTTATTATCAAAACTGAAGGGGTAAGCCATGAAAGCCATAGAATATTTGCTTTCGCCACCAATTGCTTTCTTTTTCTTCCTGCTGGTTGCTTATCTGCTTTATGCTCTCGGTAACAGTATGGCTCCCCGGTTGAAAAAAACCCCGGGCAAGCTCAGCACCTACGCCTGCGGTGAAGACATTCCGGGAGTTAAGGTGCAGTTTGGTTTTCGCCTTTTTTACCTGTTTGCTCTTTTCTTCACCATCATGCACGTGGCCACCCTGGTTATTGCTACTGTTCCGATGGGAAAGATAGTATTTTTGGCTATAATATATCTGGCCATGATCTTTCTCTCTATCATGGCTCTGATTTCGAGGAGCTAACATGCTGGCAAAATTAACTGAATGGTCAAGACTCAAATCACCCTGGATTCTCCATCTAAACACCGGCGCCTGCAACGCCTGTGACATAGAAGTGGTGGCGGCCCTGACTCCTCGCTTTGATGTGGAAAGGTTCGGCATTCTGCTCAAAGCCACACCCCGGCATGCGGATGTCATCATCTGCACCGGTCCAGCCACCCGCCAGATGAAAGACCGGCTCATCCGGATTTATGAGCAGACTCCCGACCCTAAATTTGTTATCGCTGTTGGTGCCTGTGCTATGTCTGGCTGCGTTTACCGCGGGGCTTACAACGTTATCGGTGGCATAGACCAGGTAATTCCTGTTGACGTTTACGTTCCGGGCTGCCCGGTGCGGCCTGATGCCGTGATAGATGGAGTGGTAAAACTCCTGAATAAAATTAAGGGATGAGGTCAAAATGAACGACCAGCTTCTGATAGATAAAATTAACGAAAACCTCAAAGACCTGGTCCGGGAAATCACCAATCCGGCTCCCCGCCGCATCTTCGTCAAAGTGGAGGTGAACCATCTGCGGGAGATGGTTAACTGGCTGAAGCAGGAACAGGGCTTTACCCATCTTTCTACCATCAGCGGTGTGGACCTGGGCCAGACTTTTGAAATCTTGTATCATTTTGCCAATGACTTTACCTGTCTTACGGTCCGGACGGAAATTCCCAGGGACAACCCGCTTCTTCCCAGCATCTGCAGTACCATCCCTGGCGCCATTCTCTATGAGAGAGAGCTCCAGGATATGTTCGGCATTACTGTCCAGGACCTGCCGGATCCCCGTCCCTTGCTCCTGCCTGACGACTGGCCGGCCGGTAACTATCCGCTGCGCAAGGACTGGAAGTACGAACGTCCGGCTGAAGTCATTCCAGGAGGTAAAAAATGAAGTTCCAGATTCCCATCGGTCCTCAGCACCCAGCTTTGAAAGAACCCATCGGCCTGAGAGTGGTGGTTGAAGGCGAAATCATCCGGGACGCAGATTTGCGTCTTGGTTATAACCATCGTGGTCTGGAAAAGCTGGCGGAGCAAAAGACCTGGATACAGAATATATACCTGACCGAACGTATCTGTGGTATCTGCTCGCATTCTCACACTACCTGCTATGTCCAGGGTGTGGAAAAGTTGATGGAACTTCAGGTGCCAAAAAGAGGCCTTTACATCCGGACTCTGGTCTCGGAGCTGGAAAGGGTTCACAGCCACCTGTTGTGGTTAGGGGTGGCCGGTCACGAAGCCGGGTTTGACAGTTTCTTTATGTATACCTGGCGTGACCGCGAAATTGTCATGGACATTCTGGAAATCATCTCTGGCAACCGCGTTCATTACGGCATTAACACCATCGGCGGTGTGCGCCGCGACCTGGATGAGTTGCAGGTCAAGAAAATCCTTGATTCTCTAGATATTCTGAGAAAACGCAGCGAATATTACCAGAACCTGGGCACCACGGAGCCCAGCTTTGTGGCCAGGCTGGCTGGCGTTGGCTACCTGTCCAAAGAGGACGCTATTGCCCTGTGCGCCGTGGGTCCAACCCTGCGGGCTTCAGGAGTACCACGCGATGTCCGAAAAGATGACCCCTACGCTGTGTATGATGAACTTCCTTTTGAAGTCTGCACCGCAGATACCTGTGATGTTCTCGGGCGGACGGTAGTGAGAATAAAGGAGCTCTTCCAATCTTACAACATGATAGAATACATTTTGAAAAACCTGCCCGAAGGACCAATCGCGGTCAGGGCTCCAAGAAGAGCCAAACCCAATGAGGTCGTCAGCCGCTATGAGGCTCCCCGTGGAGAAAACATACATTACATAAAAAGCAACGGCACAGAAAAACCCGAAAGGTTAAAGGTCCGGGCACCTACTCTGGGCAACTACGCCGCCACAATCAAGATGCTCAAGAATGGGTTCATCGCTGATGTACCGCTGATTTTCGCCGCCATTGACCCCTGTATCTGCTGTGCGGAACGAGCTGTAGCCCTGGTGGATGCCAGAACCGGTCAGGAAAAAGTGGTGCCGATGCTGGCTTTAAAGCAACTCAGCCAGAAAATCTCTGGATTAAACGCTAGAAAGAGGGAAGTAGAATGGCCACTCTGAAAACTCTGGTTTATTTGATAGTCTACCCAGGCCTTCTCTTTTTGTTCATCTATTCCACGTTCATAGAATGGTACGACCGCAAGCTTTACGCCAGGTTCCAGAACCGCATGGGACCAACGCACACCGGTAAGGCCGGCCTCCTTCAGCCGATTGCGGACTTTTTCAAACTGATGGCCAAAGAAGACATTACCCCAGAAAGAGCAGACCAGGGCCTATTCTCGGCTCTGCCGGCTTTTGGACTGGCCATCGTTTCCACCGCCATGCTTCTTCTGCCGGTCTGGAATTACAGCCTGGACAAACCTTCCTTCACTTCCTTCAACGGTGACCTCATCGTGCTGCTTTACCTTCTGAGCCTTCCGACCTTCATCTTCTTCCTGGCGGGCTGGTCCTCCACCAACCTTTTTTCCACTGTTGGTGCCGCACGCGTTCTGACTATGCTCTTCGGTTATGAAGTGCCACTTTTCCTGTCCGTGCTGAGCCCGG
This sequence comes from Candidatus Aminicenantota bacterium, assembly GCA_037441785.1. Classification (GTDB taxonomy): domain Bacteria; phylum Acidobacteriota; class Aminicenantia; order Aminicenantales; family Saccharicenantaceae; genus Saccharicenans. The sequence continues at coordinate 8,612 of JBBIRN010000022.1, forward strand.
CTATTCTGGCAGGTTCTTGGCGCCTGGCAGAAATCGCTGCTTTTTATCGCGCTCACCCGCTTCTCATCTTGGTTAACCTACTCGCTTTCCTCATCGCTTTAATCTGTGTCCAGGCCAAGCTGGAAAGAACACCTTTTGACATTCCGCATGCCGAGACCGAAATTGTGGGCGGGACCTTTACGGAATACTCGGGCAAAAAGCTGGCTTTGTTCCGGCTGATGCTGGATGTGGAAATGGTGGTGGCCGCTGGACTGCTGGCCACCGTCTTTCTCGGTGGCTTTCCCACCAATCCCTGGTTAGGCCTGGTTTCCTTTATCCTGAAGACCATGTTTGTCATTTTCTTCCTCAGCCTTATCCGGGCCACAACGTCCAGAATCAGAGTGGACCAGGTGGTGGCCTTTTCCTGGAAGTACCTGGCACCGTTAGCTGTGCTGCAGCTTTTAATCGTTATCCTGGTTAAGGGGTTTATCTCATGAGGCTAGGCGCATTTATCCCGGAACTAATCCGTCATCTGTTTAAAAAACCGGCTACCGTGGATTATCCTTTCATCAAACAGGAAGTGCCGCCGGGCTTCCGCGGTTCCCCTTATCTCAAACCGGAAACCTGCATCGTCTGCCGGGCCTGCGAAAGAGACTGCCCGGCGGAAGCCATAGAAATAATCTCCATCAACGAGGCTGAAAAACGGTTTAAGATGATCATCCATAACGACCGCTGCATACACTGCGCCCAGTGTGTTGATTCTTGCCCCACTGATGCCATGAACATGGACACCAGGTTTGAAATATCTGATTATGACCGCCACAACCTCAAGATGGAATGGGAATACGTCCGGGCGGTGGTCAAACCCAAGGCGGCTGAACCCAAGAATTGATAAGTAGCGAGCGGTTTGCAATATAACCGTCGTTAAATTAAATTAGTTTCAGAGCTGAAAAGAAGAAAGGGGCAAGGTTATGACCGCCGACTGGGAAAAATACCTGAGAAAAGAATTAAGGGGGATGGAGAAAATTGTTATCCTGGGAACCGGCAATGCTCTGGAAGCAGACGACGCCGCCGGGCTTTACGTGGCCAGCCTACTTGACAGTAAGCTGTCCAGGTACCAGAAATCAAGAATTAAAGTACTTCGGGCTTACGAAGTCATTGATATTTACCTAAAAAAAATTAAACGCTTCAAACCCACTCACCTCCTCATCGTGGACGCTGTGGACCTGAAGAAGAAACCCGGAACTATCATGGTAGAAAGGCTAGACACTGAGAAACGGCGAAAGAGAAAAATCGGGGGCGAGTTTTCTAATTTCCTGGAAAAGCTATCCAGTGAGACAGCCTGTAAGATTTACATCATCGGCCTTCAGCCCCAAAGGCTGGATTTTGGCCATCCCATCACCCCGGTTATGAAAGAAGCCTGTCGCCAGGTGGCTGATTTCTTTACTTCCCTAATTTCCAGAAAACCGGAGTAAGACTCGTCCTGCGTTTGCCTTCCTCTGTTTATATCTTCATGGGCATCAGAATGTAAAGATAAACGCCTTTTTCTTCTGGCTCTGGTTTTATCAGGACGGCACTGTTTTCATCCTTTATCTCAAAACGAACCTTTTCTGAGGTTACGGTCGTAAGAAAATCAAGTAAATACTGGGCATTGAAACCGATTTCCAGGTCTTTACCCTGGTAGTCAACTTCCAGCTTATCCCTGGCTTCTCCAATTTCCGGGTTGGAAGAGAACATTTTTAACTCATCCTTCTTGATTTCAAACTTGATACCCTTTGATTTCTCAGCTGAAAGCAAAGAAACGCGCTTGATGGCGTTTATTAAATCTTCCCGACCGATTAAAAGTTTGTTGGGGTTGTCTTTGGGGATAACGGCCTGATAATTGGGGAATTTGCTTTCTATGATTCTGGATATGAGCATCCGGTTTTTAACCCGGAAAAACAGGCTGTTATCATCAAAATCAAAATCTATTTTTTCGTTCTCAAACTTTTTGAGCTCATTAAGCGTTTTTTTTGAGACAATTTGGTTTATCTCTTCATCGGTAATGAGGTCTTCAAACTCCCGACGATTGTAAGCCAGACGGTGTCCATCAGTGCTGACCAGTTCCAGTTGATTCTTCTTAATGCTCAGTAGAGCACCGTTCAGATAGTATCTCTGTTCCTGGGTTATGGCATAGAGAACGCAGTCTATCATATCTTTGAATTCGTTCAGGTTAAAACTGATGTTTCTCTCAAAGCTACATTCCTGAATCGGTGGAAAATCTTCTTCTTGTGCGGTCACGATTTTAATCTCACTTTCTCCACTTCTGACGACCAGATAATCATCTTTACGAATAAAATCTATCTCGCATCCTTCTGGCAGAAGTTTTATAAAATCAAATAATTTTCTCCCGTTAACTGCCGCTACTCCTTCCTCTTTTATATTAGCTTCAAAGTAGGTTCTCAACCCCACTTCCAGGTCTGTTCCCATCATCACCACCTTGTCTTTCTCAGCTTTAATCAGAACATTGGAAAGTATCGGCATAGTAGTTCTTTTTTCCACAATACCCTGAAGTAGTCCTAATTCGTTAATAACACTGGATTTACTGGCTGTAAATTTCATTTTATCCACCTTTCTTCAATTTATTAATTTCAATTAAAATTATAAGAATTCAATTTAAAGAAAACAATAAAAAACTGCGGAAAAGTGCAAATGTTTTCTAAGTAGTTGATTTTTATCATTGTAAAAGGTTTATCAGGTTGTTTATTTCTCTGTTGATTTCTGGGTCTTCTTTGATTAATTTTTCTATTTTCCTGATGCTATGCAGAACTGTGGTATGATGTTTTCCACCAAATTTTTTGCCGATTTCAGGTAAGGAACTTTCCGTCAACTCTTTGGCTAGGTACATGGCAATCTGTCGGGGAAAAGCTACCCTAGGAGAATTGTTTTTTGACTTCAATTCTGTTGGTTTCAGTTTAAAGTGGTTACTTACAACCTTTTGAATTTTTTCTATAGTAATAAGATTAGCTGAAGCATCAAGCAAACCCTTAAGAGCTTCTTTAGCCAGTTCCAGGTCAATTTTACTGCCTTTTAAAGAGGCATAGGCGATAACCCTTCTCAGATAACCTTCCAGTTCTCTTATGTTGGAATGAACTTTATCAGCGATGTAAAGGGCCACGGGCTCGGGTAGGTTGACGTCCTCCAGCTCAGCTTTTTTCTTCAATATGGCAATTCTGGTCTCAATGTCCGGTGGTTTAAGGTCGGCAATCAGCCCCCATTCAAACCTGGAACGGAAGCGGTCTTCCAGGTGGGGAATATCTTTCGGCGGACAATCACTGGAAATCACTATCTGTTTCTGAGAGTCATAGAGATGGTTGAAGGTATGGAAAAACTCTTCTTTGGTTCTTTCCCGCCCGGCAATGTAGTGGATATCATCCATCAGCAGAACATCAACGGCGCGGTATTTCTGTCTGAATTCAATTATTTTACCGTATTGTAAATGATTGATCAGGTCGTTCATGAACCTTTCGGTGGTGACGTACATAACCTTGAGCCGGGAGTTATTGGCCATGATAAAATGACCGATGGCGTTCATCAGGTGGGTTTTTCCCAGGCCAGCTCCGCCGTAGATGTAGAGCGGGTTGTAAGACTTGGCTGGATTTTTGGCCACGGCCAGAGCGGCCGCATGAGCAAACTGGTTGCAGGAACCAACCACAAAATTATCAAAAGTATAAGTAGGGTTTAGATTAGCCGTCTGAATGATGGCTTTTTCCAGCTTTCTTTCTTCTGGCGAGTTTCTTAAAAAAGAATTAGGGGTGTCATCATAAATGTACTTGATGTCAAAAACCTTGTTAAAAAGCTGCTGGGAACATTCATTAATAAGCCGAGAATAGTGGAAACTGAGCCAGTCTTTAAAGTAAGAATTAGGCACTTTAATGTACAGGGTATCGCCTTCTTCTCCTATGTAGGAAGTGGGCTCAAACCAGGTAGAGAAAGCGTTCTCATCAACCCGGCCCTTTAGTTCAGCTAGTAATTTATTCCAAATGTTAGCTTTATATTCCTGTTTCATGTTTGCCCGATAGATTTCCACAAAGTTTTCCACATCTGTGGAAAACTCTCCCGCTTAAATTTTTTCCGGGAAATGCGTTCAAAATATTATCAATTTCTGGGCCCAATTTCAAGAAATTTTTTTGCTAAAAAAGCAGGTGGTGTTTTCTTTGCTTGGTGGTCATTTTAAAAGAAGGTCCGGCCTCGGGTTGATTTTAAATCAAAAATATGCTATACAAATAGCTCAACCAGCGACTGAAAATTCTAAGGAAAGAGAGAAAGAAAATGGCGAGAGCATGTGAGATTTGTCATAAAGGCCCGATTTTCGGTCACAACATCAGCCACTCCAACAAAGCTACCAACAGAAAATGGAGTGTCAACCTGCAGAGAGTGAAAGCCAGGACAGAAAACGGCGTCAGAAGAATCTGGGTTTGCACTCGCTGCCTGCGTTCTGGCCGGGTGCAGAAAGCGGTCTGATTCAGCCCCTCTTCTTCAGCTCCTCTCTACGGAGTGAATATCCCTCAATTTAGCGATCCGCCGGATGATTTCGTTTAAGTGATTTATATCCCTGATAGTGATTTCCAGAGAAATGGAAGCGTCTCCTTCACCGGTGGTGTTAACTTCTGCTTTGGTAATATTGCCGTTTAGCTCGGCCACCGTCGCCGCCACCCGGGCTAACACACCAGGAGAATCTTTGGCCGAAATGTCCAGCCTGGCTTTAAATGACCCCTGGTAAGAAGGGTCCCAGGAAACCTCTACCAATCTCTGGCTGTCCAGTATCTCCTTGGTCACCAGATAACATCTCTGGGCATGGACCGTAAGCCCTTTGCCGGAGGTCAGATAGCCCACTACCGGTTCGCCCTTTATGGGCTGGCAGCAGCGGGCGAGAGTAATCATCTGTTCTTTCGGGTCCCGGATTAAAAGGCTTCCTGACTGGCTGCGTCCAGTCAGGGTATCAACCACCCTTTTTATCAATCCAGGGGGCTGAGGCTGATGGACCGGTGTCTCTGCGGCCAGTCGCTCTATCAGTTTTTTGTTGATGATGATTTTGCCCAGGCCGGCCAGGACAAAAAAGTCATCCAGGCTCTGGAGGCGAAGTCTTAATTCCTGCACCAGGCGGTTTTTGAGAGTTTCTTCGGAATGCAGTTCCTCTGGTAGTTTGTATTTTCTGGTTTCTTTTTCCCAGAGCTTTTTGCCCAGGGCCAGAGCTTTTTGCCTGGTTTTTAAATTCAGGTATCTTTTGATGTTCTGCCGGGCGGAAGCGGTGGTCACCCAGTTTAACCAGTTGCGGTTGGGTTCTCTTTCCGGGGAGGTGATGATTTCCACGATATCGCCGGTGTGCAGCTGAGTCTTGATGGGCACTAATTCTCCGTTAACCCGGGCCCCGCTGGCCCGGAGCCCGATTTCAGAATGTATTTTGAAAGCAAAATCCAGGGCCGTAGCCCCGGGTGGAAGGCTGATGACTTTTCCTTTCGGGGTAAAGGCGTAGATTTCTTCCGGGATTAGGTTTATTTTCAGGTTTTTCAGAAATTCTTTCGGGTTTTTCTGCTCACTGAACAGGGCGGCTATTTCTCTCAGCCACTGCAAACGCTGGTCTTCACTGGTGAGTCCGGTCGGAGCCCCTTCTTTGTATTTCCAGTGCGCGGCTATGCCGTTTTCGGCCAGCTCATGCATTTCTCTGGTTCTGATCTGAATTTCAAAAGTCTGTTTGTTTTCTGTGATGATGGTTGTGTGTAAAGATTGGTAGAGGTTGGGTTTGGGCATGGCGATGAAGTCCCGGAAGCGCTGTGGCAGATGTGGCCAGCGTTGATGGATGATGCCCAGGATAGCATAACAGTTCTTAACTGAGTCGGTGATAATCCGCAGAGCCAGAAAATCATAAACTTGGTCAAAATCCACACCCTTTTTCTTCATTTTGCTGTAGATGCTGTACAGCCTCTTGATTCTGGATTGAATTTCAGCGGGGAGGCCGTTTTCTTTGAGCAGTTGTTCCATTTCTTTTTTCAGTTTTTTGAGTTCTTTTTCACCTTTTTTCAGTTCTGGTTCTACCAGGGCTACCATGCGGAAGTATTCATCTGGCTCAACATAACGAAAGGCCAGGTCTTCCAGCTCGGCTCTTATCCGGCCCATGCCCAGCCGGTTAGCGATGGGAGCATAAATTTCCAGCGTCTCCTGAGCGATTCGTTTTTGCTTGTCTTCAGGCAAAAAATGCAGGGTCTTTAAGTTGTGCCAGCGGTCGGCTAGCTTGATAAAAATGACCCGCAAATCATCGGTCATGGCCAGGATGATTTTCCGGATAGTCTCGGCTCTCATTTCTTCCGGGGTAGCATCTTCCACCCGGGCAATTTTGGTCACGCCCTCTACTAGGGTAGCCACGTCTTTTCCGAAATTTTCTCTGATTTCGTTAATGGTTACATCTGTATCTTCCGGTACGTCGTGCAGTAAACCGGCCACCAGGGTGGTGAGGTCCAGGTTCATGTCGGCCAGGATGTTGGTAACTTCCAGCGGATGGCTGAGGTAAGGTTCTCCAGAGCGCCGGGTTTGACCTTTGTGAGCGCGGGCCGCAAAGATGTAGGCTTTCTGTAGCTGCCGGATGTCTTTTTCGGAATATTTCCCCTGTATCTTTTCTATGATGTCATCAAAGCGAATCATCTATCTACCAGCGGAAGCCGTGCCCTCTTAGGCTTGGAACTGGCCGAGCTCCACCACCTTTTTAAACACTTCTTCAGGAGAAATGGCTCTGAGACAGCGGTGGTCATAGGGACAGTTTTTGTAGGAGCAGGGTGCGCAGGGTGCAGGCTGCTGAAAAACATAAGCAGGCGGAAGCGCCGGGCCGCATATTTTAGCATCTGTAGGACCGTAAAGGGCCACAAGCGGTCGGCCGAGAGCATTAGCCAGATGGGTCAGCCCGCCGTCGTTGCCGATGAAAACCCGGGCCAGGGCCAATAACCCTGGTAAATCTTCCAGAGGCCAGCGGCCAGCCAGGTTATAGACCCGACCATTAAAGCTGGAGGCTATTTTTTCGCAGACAGGCCTACTGGCTGGCGAACCTAACAAGACAATCTCCGCTTTCAGGCGGAGAAGTCTGTCTATCAGTTCCGTTTGATAATCAAGGGGCCAGACTCGGGCCAGACCATAGCTGGAACCAGGTTTTAAGATTATTAAATTGTTAGACAGGGAAATGCCTAATTGATGGAGCTGGCTGGCTGCGGCCTGAAGGCTGCCTTCAGAAACGAGACAGTGGGTTTTTGTTCCCTCCACTTTTAGCCCAAATTTTTTCAGCAGATGAAGATAATAATCCATGAGATGAAGAGGCGGGT
>JBBIRN010000022.1:15953-16248 GCA_037441785.1 Candidatus Aminicenantota bacterium
TTTCTGGTCAGCATGAAGCCGCGGTTTTCCCGGTCATAGCCCCAGCGTTCAGGTATTCTGGCCAGGTAAGCCACCAGCGCCGAGGCGAAAGAATCATCCAGAAGAACGGCCAGGTCAAAACGCTGACGGGCCATTACCTGGGAAGCGGATTTTAATTTTTTTATATCTTTGACTTCAGCAAGGTGAAGGAAAGAATAATCCGGTAAAAGCCTGGCCAGCACGCCGGCGAAACTCTCGTTTCCTACCAGAGTTATCTCTGAGGTGGGAAAATTCATCCTCAAGGCCCGCAGGGCTG
>JBBIRN010000023.1:0-16200 GCA_037441785.1 Candidatus Aminicenantota bacterium
TACCTCTGATGTTTACCGGACTTATCACTCACCTAGGACGCTTCCGGGAATACCAACAGGGACGAACTGTACTTTTGATTGAAGTTCCGGAAGAGGTGGCCAGCAAAATGGAACCCGGGCAAAGCCTGGCCGTAGACGGAGTCTGCCTGACCCTCTTGAGAAAAGAGCGCCTGGTCCTGGCTTTTAACCTTTCTAAAGAAACGCTGGAAAGGTCCACCCTGGGCGATCTGAGAAGCAGACAACTCCTTAACCTGGAGCTTCCAGTCACTCTGGAAACCATGCTTGGCGGTCATCTGGTCACCGGACATGTTGATGCCACGGGTCAAGTAACTGAGGTTAAACTGAAATCACCCGGGAAAAGGATGAAAATCAAGCATCCGCCGGAGTTAAAAAAATTCCTGGTGGAAAAGGGTTCAGTAGCGGTAAACGGCGTCAGCTTGACGGTGGCGGCCACGGGACCTGACTTTTTTGAAGTAGAACTGATCCCGGCCACTCTGTCCGCCACCAATCTGGATCAGTTAAGACCAGGTCAGCGGGTTAACCTGGAATGTGACATAATCGGAAAATACGTGTATAATTTTATTTCAAGAGTAACTTACTAACCGACCATCAACTGGAAAACAATATGGAAAAAAAGCCTAAAACTATAAGTATTGAACAAGCCCTTGATTACGTGCGGGCCGGCCGGCTGATTATCATCGTGGACGATGAAGACCGCGAAAATGAAGGCGACCTGATGGTGGCCGCCGAAAAAGTAACGCCGGAAATCATCAACTTTATGGCCAAATACGGCCGGGGCCTTATCTGCCTGGCGCTGACCCGGGAGAGAGTGCAGGAGCTTGGCCTCCCGCCCATGGTCCAGGAGAACACGGCCAGGTTCGGCACAGCTTTTACCGTCTCTATTGATGCCAAAGAGGGGGTGACCACGGGCATTTCGGCTTACGACCGGGCTAAAACCATACTTACGGCCATTGACCCGAAAACCAGACCTGAAGACCTGGCCAGACCAGGGCATGTTTTCCCGCTGGAGGCCAAGCCGGGTGGAGTCCTCATCCGGGCCGGACAGACCGAAGCTTCTGTGGACCTGGCCAGAATGGCCGGGCTTTATCCAGCTGGCGTCATCTGTGAGGTAATGAAAGAAGACGGCACCATGGCCAGGATGCCAGACCTGGAAAAATTCAGCGCTGAGCACGACATTCCCATCGTCACCATCGCCGACCTGATTGCTTACAGAATGCGCACGGAAACTCTGGTGAGAAAAATCGCTGAAGCTGACCTGCCAACCCGTTATGGCCATTTTCGTATTGCTGTGTTTGAAGACATCATCCACGGCGACCACCACGTGGCCCTGATAAAAGGAAAGATAGAACCGGAACGGCCCACCCTCGTTCGGGCTCACTCCCAGTGCTTGACCGGCGATGCTTTTGGCTCTTTACGTTGCGACTGCGGAGACCAGCTTCACACGGCCATGCAGATGATAGAAAAAGAAGGCTCAGGTGTGGTGCTCTACATGCTTAACCACGAAGGCCGGGGTATCGGGCTGGCCAACAAGATTAAAGCTTACAGCCTGCAGGATGAAGGTGCTGATACGGTAGAAGCTAACTGCCGACTTGGTTTTAAACCTGACCACAGAGATTACGGCATCGGTGCCCAGATTCTGGCGGCCCTGGGCCTGAAAAAAATCAGGCTTTTAACCAACAACCCGCGAAAATTCCACAGCCTGAGCGGTTACGGACTGGAAATCGTAGAAAGAGTGCCCATCCAGATCCCACCCAACGAAATAAACCTTGATTATCTTAAAACCAAAAAAGAAAAAATGGGCCACCTGCTGGACATTACCTGATTAGAATTGCTTTACCCGGGAATCAAGAATAAAAGTTACTGGCCCTTCGTTTATAAGATGAACATCCATCATAGCCTGAAAAACCCCGGTCTGCACTTCCAGCCCGTGTTCCCTGAGTTTCTGGACAAAATAATCAAACATCCAGGCCGCCCGACCGGGTTCTTCGGCGTTGTCAAAGCTCGGTCTGCGTCCTTTCTTGATGGTGCTGGCCAGAGTGAACTGAGAAACAGCCAGGATACTACCACCTACTTCCTTAACCGAAAGGTTCATCCGGTCATTTTCATCCGGGAAAACCCGCAGCTCGGCAGCCTTGTTGGCTAAAAAATCAGCTTCCTCGGTTTTATCGCCTTTTTCTATCCCCACCAGAAGACACAAACCCCGGCCTATTTTCCCCACCACCTGGCCGTTGACCTCTACCCTGGCTTCCCTTACCCTCTGAAGCACTATCTTCATCTTTTTTCTCCATTATCCAAATTCTATTTTTTGCTCCAGTTTATCGTCACCTGGAAAGAATTTCTCTCGCCCGTGGCCTTCCGGCTCCTCTTTTTCACTTTCCGGATGTTGACTTTAACTTCAAGATATTCTATCATATGGCACTCAAAAGGAGTAAGAAATGGCACTGAGACACAAATCAGCTATCAGACAGCACCGTCGCAGCCTGAGAAGACGGGCCATTAATCAAAGAAACAAATCAATGATGAGAACCTACATAAAAAAAGTCCGGGAAGCCATTGAGAGCGGCAACCGGGAAGCCGCCCTGGAACTGCTCCCCAAGGTTTTTAAGATAATAGATAGAACCGTAGCCAAGGGCGCCATCCATAAAAACACTGGTTCCCGCTACAAATCCCGCCTTTCCAAGCAGGTTCAGATGATGGCTTCCTCAGCCAGCTGAAAAGCCCTCAAACCTGACTGCTCTTTACCTGAAAATACCTGACCAGAAAAGCCTCTACCAGAAATTGGGGGTTTAAATCACTGCTTTTTAACTTCTGGTCAACGGAGGCCAGCTCGTGGACTAATTCATCCAGCTGCTGCTGGGAAAAGGAGCGCAACCGCCGGCCAAAAGCTTCTAACTTTCGGTCAAACAACGTCCAGCCTTCCTGAAGCTGGGGATGAAGCTTTTGGAAAACTTCCCGAATCGGTTTCTTTAATCTTTCTACTTCTGTTTTGGCCTGATTCAGAGCAATGAGATACCGGCTGATGGAAGAAAAGAAAGCCATCACTTCGCCGGCCTCAGGCTGGTTCTGGAAAAAACTTCTGGTGATGGCCAGAGCTTGTTCCAGCGTGCCAGATTCCAGAGCCTCTTCCAGGGCAAAACGGTCAAAGACTTTCTGGCCGGCGCAGCTCCTGATTACATCATCTTCGGAAATGTTTTTTTTATCCCCGGCAAAAAGGCTGAGCTTTTCCAGCTCATTCATCAGGCTCAAAAGGTCTGGACCGGTAATCTCCAGCAGCTTTTCCGCAGCCGGCCTTTCTATGGTTTTCCCCTTTTCTAGAAGGCTTTCTTTAATCCAGGATAGGATTTCCGCCTCCCGCGGGGTTTTTATTTCTTCCAGCCGGAAATTTTTTTTGTACCTGGCAGCCAGGTCAGAGAAAAAATCATAAATTTTCTGTCCCTTTTTCAGTTTCCCGGCAAAAAGAATGATGAAAAAAACTTTGTCCGGCGGCGATTGAAAATAGCGAGCTATTTCATCTTCATACGGGGAAAGGTACTGGCGAAAGGCCCGGTCAACGGACTGGCTGTCCACCTCCTCCATTTCTGGCAGGTAGACCAGAAATATCCTTTTTTGAGCCAAGGAGAAAAGGTCCAGATTGGCAGCTTCATCCAGAATTTCTGGCCAGTCTGTTTCAAAGAGAAAAAAATTCTTCAGCTGAACTTCCTCATTATGGCGAATCAGCTCTTTGACATAATTTCGGACCAGCAGAGCCTGCTCACCGAAGAAAAAATTCCCGGGTTTCAGGGCCTCAAAGGACACCAACGATTTTAAATTTTGATGCCAGGAGGTTTGCATGGGCATTTAAAAGCCTTCTACCAGGTTGATTACCAGCTGTCTGGCAAATTTTCCGGCCACCCGGTCTATGGCTTTGGTTTCTTCAGTTTCAAAATCAGACCCGGCCGGCACTTCATACTCTTCCACAAATGTAAAATTATCATCGTGAAAAAGAATGGTCTGGTTGAGAAAGTCAGTAAAACTGACGCTGGCCACCACGGTAATCTTATATTTTGAAGCAGTTCCGCCTTCAGAAACCATGATGGGGTCCACTTTAAAAGAAAGAATTTCGCCCTGAATCATCCCGTCTGCCGTGTCCTGGTCCCCAACTATTACCACTCCCGTCCTGGCTACCAGCTCGTTGATGACCTTTTCCGTGATCTTGGCCTCCAGCTGAAACCTGCCGGTTGAATTTTTGAACACGGGCAGGTAGATTCTTTTCATTCCGGGCGGCCAGAAACTGGCTCTGCCCCGCAGCTGGTACCCGCAGCCGGCAGTCAAGCAGGCGAAAAGGGCCATCAGTGATAAGCCAAGCCAGATGCCCGTTTTTTTGTTGAATTTCATACTACCAGGCTGACCAGTTTATTCTTCACGCAGACCACTTTTTTAGGCGTCTTACCAGCCAGAATTTCCTTTATCCGGGGAAGTTCCAGAGCGGTGGTCTTCAGGACCTCTTCTTCGGTATCCAGCGGAACTTCAAACTTGTCTCTAAGCTTACCGTTAACCTGAACCACGATGGTGACCATATCTTCCATGGCCAGCTCAGGTACGTAGGCCGGCCAGGGAGTTTCGGCCACCAGCCCTTTATGTCCGGTCCTTTCCCAGAGTTCTTCAGCCACGTGCGGGGCAAAAGGCGAGAGCATTAACACCAGACTTTCTAGCGCCTGGCGCAGCACCTCGCGACCCTTCTGGCTCTGTCTGAGGATATCTTTTTCTTTTCTCAGAGTGTTGACCAGTTCCATCAGGGCACTGATGGCGGTGTTGAGGTGGAACCTGACTTCAATGTCTTCGGTAACTTTTTTAATGGTCTGGTGGAGTTTTTTGAGCACGCGCTGGTAAGAAGCCTCGTCATGCTTTTCTTCGGTCAGTTTTTCTTCTTTAAAGAGGTCGTAATTTTCTTCAAACAAATTCCAGATTCTCTGGATAAAACGGAAACATCCTTCCAGACCTTCATCCGACCAGGCAAATTCTTTTTCCGGCGGCGCGGCAAACAGGATAAAAACTCTCAGGGCATCAGCTCCGTAGGTTTTAATCATATCATCCGGGTCCACGATGTTGCCCCGGGATTTGGACATGGCTGAACCATCCTTGGTCACCATGCCCTGGGCCAGGTAATGCGGGAACGGTTCGTCCACATCGGTAAAGCCCAGGTCCCTGAGGTATTTGGTAAAGAACCGAGAATAAATCAGGTGCAGGATGGCGTGTTCCACACCACCGATGTACAGGTCAACCGGCATCCAGTACTTAGCCTTGTCTGGACGGAAGGGCATTTTATCTTCTTTCGGTGAACAATAACGGAAGAAGTACCAGGAGGAATCCACAAAAGTATCCATGGTATCAGTTTCCCGCCGGGCCGGGCCCCCGCACTTCGGACAGGTGGTGTTCACGAATTCAGGCACTTTCTCCAGGGGAGAACCCTCTTCGCCCGTAAATTCCGCCTGGTAAGGAATTTCCACCGGCAGCTGTTCGTAAGGCACAGGCACTGTCCCGCACTTCGGGCAGTAGATAATCGGAATCGGCGTTCCCCAGTAGCGCTGTCTGGAAATGCCCCAATCCCTCAAGCGGTAGGTCACACTTTTTCGGCCAAAGCCTTTCTCTTCCGCATAAGCCGCCATCCGGTCCATAGCTTCTTCAGAAGGCAAGCCGGTAAACGGCCCGGAATTAATGAGCAGGCCGTGGCTTTCAAAAGCTTTCCCTTCTTCCACTTTCACTTCGGGTGAAGCTGGAGCAATTACCTGCCTGATGGGCAGTCCGTACTTAACCGCAAATTCATAATCTCTCTGGTCGTGAGCCGGCACAGCCATCACCGCGCCAGTGCCATAATCCATGAGCACGTAGTTGGCCAGCCAGATGGGGATGAGTTCACCGGTGAAAGGATTAACCGCCTTCACTCCAGTGTCATAACCAACCTTCTCTTCATCCTTGACTTCTCTTTTAAGCCGCGCTTCGGCAATCGTTCTGGCTATCCACTCCTGCAGCTTATCCTTCTCTGGATGCCCGGCGATCAATTCCGTGGCCAGGGGATGTTCCACCGAAAGAACCAGGAAGGTGGCTCCGTAAATGGTGTCCAGGCGGGTGGTAAAAACTTCGATCTTTTTCTGAAGGTCTGGCACCTCAAAATTGACCAGCGCGCCGGTGCTTTTCCCGATCCAGTTCCTCTGCATCTGAAGCACATGTTCAGGCCATTTGCTCAGCTGAGCATGACCGCTCAGCAGCTCTTCGGCGTAGGCGGTGATTTTCAAAAACCATTGCTCCATCTTCTTCTGGGTAACTTCTGAGTCGCAGCGCCAGCAACGGCCAGCAATGACCTGTTCATTGGCCAGCACTGTACGACACTGCGGGCACCAGTTCACCCAGCTCATCTTGCGGTAGGCCAGTCCCTTCTCAAACATCTTGAGAAAAATCCACTGGTTCCACTTGTAGTATTCGGGCAGGCAGGAATTGACTTCCCGGGACCAGGCATAGCTGAAGCCCAGTTTCTTCAGCTGAGAACGCATGTAATCTATGTTGTCCAGCGTCCATTTCTTGGGATGAACACCATGCTTGATGGCCGCATTTTCAGCCGGCATACCCAGAGCATCCCAGCCAATGGGATGCAGCACGTTGTAGCCTTTCATCTTCTTGAACCGGGCAATAACATCACCTATGGAATAGTTGCGCACATGGCCCATGTGAATCCGGCCTGAAGGATAGGGATACATCTCCAGGCAGTAGAATTTTGGCCGGCTAGGGTCCTCCTCTACTTCAAAGACCCCGCGTTCTTCCCAGATTTTTTGCCATTTCTTCTCGATTTCTTCAAAATTGTAGGTTTCACTCATCTTTAGACCTCTGTTCAGGGAGAAAATCCCGGAAATTTATTAACCTTAACCAATCAGTAGAAAATGATAATTTTAAGGGGCTTAAAAGTCAACCAGAGACGGGACTAGAGAGCCTAAAATAAAAAAATGCCAAATTTATGGCTAATTAAGCTCGTTAAAATTATAATTAGTGCTGAACGGCCGTGGGAGAAAGTGAACAGACCATGGAATTCCTTGCGGTAAACCTGCTCCAAGCCGGTTATCCTGACCAGGTGGTCTTGCGAGAAATCAGGTTTGAACTCCAGGCTGGCCAATTCCTGGCTGTCTGCGGCCGAAACGGTTCGGGGAAAAGTACCCTCCTTAGAGCCCTGCTCAAACTGCTGCCTCACCTGAAAGGAAAAATCTACCTGGCGGGCAGGGATGTCTTCCAGCTAAAAGCCCGGGAAATAGCCGCTTTAACGGCTTACGTGCCGCAGGTAACCGAGCCGGTTTTTGATTTCTCCGTGGAAGAGATGGTGTCCATGGCCAGGTATTTTCACCAGCCGATATTTTTTACCCGGCTTTCTGAGGCAGACCATGAGGCCGTGAGAGAAGCTCTGTTTTTGACGGAAACCGACCATCTGAGGCATAAGAGTTTTAACCACCTGAGCAGCGGGGAAAAGCAGCGAGTGCTCATCGCCCGGGCTCTGGCCCAGGATAGTCCCCTCATCCTGCTGGATGAGCCCAGCTCTCACCTAGACCTCAATTTCCAGCTTCAGGTTTACCAGCTTCTCAGAAGGCTGCAGAAAGAAAAAGGCAAGACCATTCTGGTCACCGAACATAACCTGAACCTTTGCCTGCCCTACTGCGACCGGCTGATGTTTCTGAAGAACGGAAAGATTGTGGCCAGCGGTCAGCCGCTGGAGGTCGTTAACAAGCGTGTTCTGCAAGAAGTGTTTGACCTGGAAGTAGAACTCAGAGAAAACAGCTCCACCGGCCTGCCGGAAATATCGCTCATCCACCATCGGGAGAGAGATTGATGAAGAGAAGCGGGCTGGTGGTTAAGTGTTACGATTATATTATTCGTAACACCACGGTTCTTTTTCTGCTGATAGGCCTCTGGACGGGAGCAGCTTTCTCCCAGACAACTGTCCTGACCGATGACCTGGGCCATAGATTTGAACTTAAAGGCTGCCCGCAAAGAATAGTTTCCCTGGCTCCTAACCTGACAGAAATCCTGTTTGCCCTCGGTTTACACCAGCAGGTCATCGGGGTGACCAGGTTTTGTGACTTTCCGCCTGAAGCCCGCACCAAGACAGTAGTTGGCGGTCTGGTGGACTTCAACTTGGAAATCATCCAGTCCCTGAAGCCGGACCTGGTGCTCGGTTTCCGGGGAAACCCCAAAACGCTTCTTGAACGACTGCATGACCTTTCCCTTCCCCTCTTCGTTTTTGAGCAGGGACAGACCTTTGAGGACCTTTTCCGGCTCATCAAAAAAATCGGCCAGCTCACCTGCCGGCTCAAAGCGGCTGATGATTTGGTCCACAAAATGAACAGGGAACTTTCTGAAATAGAGGCGGTGGTAGCCAGGCGGGCAACGAGGAAAAAAGTCTTCCTCATGTTATCTGGCCAGGGAAGTGGCCTCTGGTCCTGCGGCCGCGACAGCTACCTGAACTATCTTCTGGAAAAGGCCGGGGTTAAAAACATCATGGCTGAGGTGCCCGGGAACTGGCTGGCCGTCAACCAGGAACAAATCATCGCCGCTGACCCGGAAATCATCCTCATTCTCTCCCGGGATGAAAAAGCTTTTGAACTGGCCAGGCAATCAATTGTGGAGCGTAAAGCTTTAAGAAACATCCAGGCCGTTAAAGCCAATAACATTTTCTTTCTTGATGAAAACATCTTCAGTCGTTTCGGGCCTCGTTTGACCCAGGCTTACAGAAACCTCGTAAGCCTCCTCTACCCAGAAATTTCAGCCCCTTCCGGGCGAGGTTAAAATGAGCAAGAAAAAACTACTGGCCACACTGGTGCTCATTCTTTTCATCCTGACCCTGGCCGGATTTTTTCTGACGCTCGTGGTCGGACCGGTAAAAACTTCTGTTTACGACCTGCTCGAAGCATTCCGGGGCCAGGGGAAATACCAGGATATTTTTTTCCGGCTGCGTCTGCCCCGGGCTCTTCTGTCGCTTCTGGTGGGCGCCAGTCTCGGACTGGCCGGAGCCATTCTCCAGGGCTATTTCCGGAATTCTCTGGCTGACCCTTTTATTCTGGGCAGCTCTTCGGGAGCCGCTCTGGGAGCGGTCCTGGCCGGTGAGCTTGGTTGGCAGCTGATGCTCCCGAGCTTTTCCTCTTCCAGCCTGATGGCTCTTATCACCAGCCTGGCTCTGGTGACGGCGGTTTACCTGATTTCTGAACGACGTCGTTTTCGCACTTCAGAGACACTTTTATTGACCGGCATTGCTGCCGGCGCTCTGGCCTCAGCTTTTACTTCTTTTTTGATTTTCCGGCGTCCAGATGCTTATGAACAGGCCGTTTTCTGGCTGCTGGGCAGTTTTTCTTTGGCCGGGTGGTCACAGGTCCTGGTCCTCCTGCCCTATGTGCTACTGGCTCTGGCAGCGGCCTGCTTCCTGGCTCCGCAAATGAATTTGCTGGCTCTGGGTGATGAAGTAGCCGCTTCTCTCGGCTGTCCGGTAAAAAGTATCAGAAGAATATTCCTTCTACTTTCCACCCTTCTGGCTTCTTTCTCCGTTTCCGTGGCCGGGATAATTGGCTTTGTCGGGCTTATCACGCCTCACACCATCAGGCTCTTAATCGGGCCTGACCACCGCCGTTTATTTTTTTACTCCGCCTGGGCGGGAGGAGTTTTCCTGCTTTACTCCGATTTTTTGGCCCGGACCATTTTTGCGCCGGCGGAAATTCCGGTGGGGGTCATCACCGCGGCCTTTGGCGCACCCTTTTTCATCTACCTCCTGAACCGGCGGGGAAGCAGAGAAGTCTGAGCCAAAAATTTTAATCATTGACAACAGCTGCCCATTTGGCTTAATTTAAATGTATCATGCTGCTAACCTTCAACCAGGTACTTTACCTTCTTTTAACCGTAGCGGCCGTAGTGGTGGCCGTGGTACTGGCGCTGTTTCTCCTCCAGCTCAAAAGGACGGCGCGGGAAGCGGAAAAATCTTTCCAGGAACTGCAAATCGTCCTTAACAAGTTCGAGCAGATTGAAGACAAGCTGGACAAGCGACTGGAGGAAGCGGGAGAAATTGTCTCCTCTACCAAGAAAGCTGTTTCCGGGCTGGGTGAACTTTCACTCTTCTTAACCACCAACGTGGTCAGACCAGCGTCCAGGTTCTGGCCCGTGCTTTTCCCGCTTCTGCGTTTTGGTTGGCAGCTTATGAAAAAAAGAAAGGAGAAGAAAAATGTCGGATAACAAAGAATCCCGTTTTGTGGATTCCATGCTGACTTTCCTGGCGGGTGCGGCCACGGGGTTTATCCTGGGCATTCTTTTTGCCCCCGCCAGCGGTAAAGAAACCAGAAGAAAAATAAAAGAACAGGCTTTGAAGGGACAGGAACTGGCTAAAGAAGGGTACAAAAAAGTAGCCAAAGAAGCGGAAAAAGGCGTCAAAGTAGCCAAAGAAAAAGCTGAAGAAGGCCTGGAAGCCATAAAAG
Source organism: Candidatus Aminicenantota bacterium (assembly GCA_037441785.1). Taxonomy (GTDB): domain Bacteria; phylum Acidobacteriota; class Aminicenantia; order Aminicenantales; family Saccharicenantaceae; genus Saccharicenans. The sequence goes on from JBBIRN010000023.1 coordinate 10,494, forward strand.
AATTTCTGGAAAAGAAGAAAGAAGAATACGTCCGCCGCGAGCCAGAATTTCCTGAAGACCTGGATACAGAGAAATAATTTTATTATCTGAGCTGAAAACTCTTTTGAAAATCTAAAAATATTTCCGGCTGAGAGGTCCAGGATGGGAAGGAGAAGGTGTGGCTTAAACCTTGGCTATCTATTAATTTTCTTGGCCACCTTGCTTTTGCCTGCCCTGTTATGGCCCATTGACCAGAAAACCAGCCAGGCTATTGAACAAGAAATTGAAAAAAACCGTGCTGAAATAATAAAAATCCGGCGTTTCATCCACATGAACCCGGAACTCAGCAACCGGGAATTTGAGACCGCCAAGTTAGTGGCCAGTAAACTTTCATCCCTGGGGCTGGAGGTAAAAACCGGAGTGGCCCGAACCGGAGTGGTGGGTTTGCTTCGGGGAAGCCAGCCCGGACCAACCGTGGCCATCCGGGCTGATATGGATGCCCTGCCCATCCAGGAACAGAACACTTTTCCCTACCGTTCTCTTAACCCGGGCGTGATGCATGCCTGCGGCCATGATATGCATACCTCTATTGCCCTGGGCGCGGCTATGGTTCTTTCTTCGCTCAAAGACCGTATCAAAGGAAACATTAAACTCATCTTTCAGCCAGCCGAGGAAGGACCACCACCAGAGGAAGAAGGCGGAGCTCCGCTGATGATTAAGGAAGGGGTACTGGATAACCCGCCCGTCCGGGCCATTTTTGCTCTGCATGTCTGGCCAGACCTGGAAGTGGGGAAAATTGGTTATAACTCAGGCTATTTTTTTGCCAGTTCAGATAGCTTTACCCTCACCATCAAAGGAAAAAGCGCTCACGGAGCCAGACCCCAGGAAGGGATTGATGCCATTGTGGTGGCCGGGGAAGTCATCACCGGGCTGCAGACTTATTTCAAACGGGCTCTTGACCCCTCTGAACCGCTGGTGGTGACTATCGGCAAAATCCAGGGTGGAAACCGCTCTAACATCATTGCCGACAAAGTGGTGATGGAAGGTACGGTGAGGACCATAGATGAGCAGACGCGGAGCAAAATACCGGTCATGATGGAAAATTTTCTCAAGGGTCTAACCCAGGCTTATGGTGCCTCTTACTCGCTGTCTTACGAAAACGGCAACCCACCTCTTTACAACCACCCAGAGTTTGTTCAGGTGGTGCTGCCAGGCCTGGCGAGCGCCGTAGGTGAGCAGAACCTGGTGCAGGTTAAACCACAGATGGTAGCTGAAGATTTCGCCTTTTTTGCCGAAAAAATTCCCGCCTTCATGTTTCTTCTCGGAGTGAAAACACCTGGTCAGCCATCAGCCCCGCTGCACAGCCCGAATTTCAACCCTGACGAAAAGGCCATTCCCGTGGGTATCCGGGCCATGTGTCATCTGGTGCTCAACGCTTTAGAACAGCAGGCTTCGCTCAAGAGCCCTGCGCCGGAAAAACCCATTAAATGATAAATGGCCACGCCCTTTCTTTTCCCCGCGGTGAGTTTCCTGGCCGGGTTGGTTTTTTCTTCTGCCGCTGGTGTTTCCTTCTCCTCGGCCTGGGTGTGGCTCAGCGGCTCGGCCATTTTTTTAAGCTGGCTGGCCTACCTGTTCAAAAAAAACCGTGCTGCTCTGGCGGGCATAATCCTCTCCTTCTTTCTCTGCGGTCTTGTTTTTTATAGCTACGAAAATTACCGCTACCAGACCAACCCTGTTTTTGACCTTAAAGCTGAAGAATACCTGGATTTTGAAGGCTTTTTGCTCAAAGCCCCTGAAAGATATCCTGACCACGATGTGCTCATCATCAGGGTAAGCTCGGCTGAGGTTAACGGTCAGAAAATAAACTTAAAGGCTAACCTCAGGTTGAGCGTGCCGCATTCCAGCACCTCTAACGGGCCGTTGGAGCTTTTGGCTGGAGACCGGCTCAGCTTTTCTGCTACGCTTCACAAGGAAGAAGCTTTTAAAAATTTTTTCCCGGACTTCAGCCAGAAATATCTTAAAACCCAGAAAATACATCTGAGAGCCAGCACCAAAAGTCCGCTCCTCATTAAAAAGCTCAACCAGGAAAATCATACCTGGAACGGCTTTTTCTCCAGGTGGCGGCGGAAACTGCAGCGTCAGGTGGAAGCAGATTTTCCGGGCCGCCAGAAATTCAGTCTTTCACCCGAAGGTGGCTTGCTGGAAGCCCTGCTTCTCGGTGCTGACCGGAGAGTGGACCAGCAAACCGACCGCCAATTTCAGAAGACCGGGCTCTACCATTTAATAGCCATTTCTGGCGCACATGTGGCTGTTATAACTTTTTTTCTGTACTCGCTTCTGGGACTTTTCAGGTTAAGAAAAAGAACCATAAACGTTATCCTGCTTTTCCTGTTGTTCTTTTACGCTTTCCTGGTGGAAGGACAGCCTTCTGTTTTCCGGGCCGTGCTGATGACTTCTCTTTTTCTCCTCGGCAAATTGCTTGATTACGATGTAAACTTCCTCAACCTTCTTTCTCTTTCAGCCCTGTTACTCCTGTTGCTGAACCCCTTCAGTTTTGCTGACGCCGGCTTCCAGCTTACTTTTGTGGCCACTCTGAGCCTGATACTTTTCTTCCAGCCAATTTTGAAAAGACTGCCGGTTCTTCCCTTTAAAATCTCAGAAATGCTGGCTCTGTCATTGGCTGCAGTTTTAGGCACTATGCCTATCATTGTGTCTGATTTTAACCGCGTGACTTTTGCCACCCTCATTCTGACGCCTCTGGCTGCGCCGCTGGTCGGACTCATCATGGGCGCTGGCTACACCTATCTCATAGCAGGTGCCTTACTTCCGGCCGCAGGACATATCCTTTCTTTCCCCCTCGGCTGGCTGACCAGGCTTTTTGCCTGGATGACCACCTGGCTTGAGCCGTTTTCTTCTTTATCCTACAGGTTGCCAGGCCCACCGCTGGCGGTACTCATCGGCTATTATGTTTTTTTGTTACTTCTTCTTTTAAAGCCGCGGTTTAAAGTCCAGCGGCCGGTAGCCGGTCTGGCTTTTATCATTTTCTTTCTCTGTCTTATCACCTACCCGTTCCCACCTCATTCTGAGGCCCCGGCCGTGACCTTCCTGGATGTGGGCCAGGGAGATTCCATCATGGTGGAATTGCCGGGCAAAAAACTTATGGTCATTGACGGCGGGGGTTTCATCAACAGCTCTTTTGACCCCGGCGAAGCCATTGTCTCTAAATATTTGTGGTTTAAAGGTTACAAAAAAATTGATTTCCTGGTTTCCACCCATCTTCATCCAGACCATGCTCTAGGACTGGCTTCTCTGGCGGCTAACTTCCGGGTTAAAGAATTCTGGTTTGCTGAGGAAGACCCGAAGAACCCGATTTTTTCAGCCATTTGCCAGGCCCTGCCCAAAAGCACTCAAAAGATAAAAATCAGGCAGGGCTTCAGCCGTCTGGAAAACGAGACCCGCATTGAAGTCCTTTACCCGGATGAAAACCCCGCAGCGCCGGTCAGCAAGGGAAATGATTCCTCGGCGGTTATCAGGGTTGAATTTGCTGGCTGGAAATTTCTTTTCCCAGGAGACATCACTGCCGTTGTAGAAGAATACTTAACCAATCAGCAGCCAGCTAAGCTTCAGGCCCAGGTCCTAAAAGTGCCTCACCATGGCAGTAAAACCTCCTCCAGCCTGGGCTTTCTCCAGGCGGTAAATCCGAGAGTGGCGGTGATCACCTGCGGTCGGAACAACATCAGCGGCTTGCCGGCGGACGAGGTGGTAACCAGGCTCCGGGAAATGGGCCTCCAGGTTTACCGCACAGACGAAGACGGAGCAGTAGAAATCAAATTAGCTGGCACCCGGCTTCTTCTGCGAACAGCCAGGTCGGGCAAAGCCTCTGCCCTGGAACTGGAGTGACCGGGTGAAAAAGCCTTGGCTCCTTTTCCTGTTGAGGCTTTGCCTTCCTTGCTCCCTTTGTCTTGATTGACAGCCATCTGATAGGAGTAGTATCATAAATTAGCGAGGGAACAACATGATAAAAAAATTTTTGGCGGTTTCCCTGCTTTTCAGTTTCTGCGGTTTGACTTACGTCCTGGCTCAGGAACAGAATCTGGCTGAATTAGCCCGCAAAGAAAAAGAGAGAAGAGAGGCCCTTAAATCTAAGCCCGTTAAAGTTATCACCAACAAGGACCTGGAAAATCTGCAAAAAACCCCGGCTCTTATCGTTAAGGGGCAGGAAACACCCCCAGGCCAGGAAACTCCGCCAGCTGGCCCGGCCAGCACTTCTTCCGGTCCAAAAGTGGTCCATCGGGTTACGGTGGAAAACCCTCCTGCTGGCCAGCCAACTTACTCGTCCCCGGCAGGTGTGGCCGACCAGTCTTCCTCTTCTGTGGACACGGCCAGCAGTTCACTTGAAGCCGCCTGGAAAAAAGCCCAGGAATACGTGGAGCTGCTTACCCTTAAAATGAACGCCCTTTGGCAGCAATTCTACAACACTCCAGAAATGAGCACCCGGGACGCCATCCAGCAACAAATTAGCGAAACCTACGAAAAGCTTATCAAAGCCCAGGAAGAAGAGACCCGTTTACGCGCTGAATACGAAAAGCAACTGAGCCAGAAAAAGAGTGAAGGTGCCAGCCCCATCTGGATAAAATAGGTCAGGGAAACCACGAGCGCGGTCTGATTCTTTTCCGAGCAGGCAAAAAAAATTATTACTTTGGCCTGAGATAAACAGTAAGGATTTTTAACCCAAATCTGGTGGCCGGTTGTTTTTCACTGCCGTTAATCTCTGGCGGGAAAGTTTTATCCACCGTCAGGGTAAGTCTTATCTCCCGGTTTTCACCCAGTTCTTCTGCTTCTAATTCATAAACCCTTTGAAAAGTACCTCGCCCAAGCTGAACAGTATCGAGCAGCCTTCCTTCCAGGCTAATCAACAGAGTTTGCTGTTCACCCGCAGGAGCCAGGCATTCCCCTCTTATCATCATTCTGGAAGGTTTCCCGGGGTTTTTTATGAGACAGGTGGCTTTCTCGGCAGTCCACAGCTCATACTGACCCACCCGGTCCGCCGGTCCCGGGAGACTGATTCTCTCCCATCCATCCAGGTAGAGCACATCAGGAATGTCCAGGGGATAAGGTTTCAACCTCAACGTGCGCTGATAGAGAGGAATTTTTTCACTTTTACCACTCTCGGCATAAACCTGAAAGCTCACATGGACTCCGCGGTTTAGCTGCGGCTTGAACTTATCTATGAAGGCAGGTATGAACACGTATTTTTCTGATTCATAAACGTGTTCCGGCAACCAGGTTGCAGGCGAGGGCTCTACCTTAAATTCTTCCCGGAAAATCAGCCGATTTTCATAGTCAGCTTCAGCTATGATTTTCCAGGCTTTCTCTGGAACCTGAAAATCAGAAGTGGTGATGAACTTGAGTTTTAATTTGGTCACCAGATAATCTGTCAGCTCGCGCTCGGAGAACTGAGCGTTGACCGCCAGACCAGGCCATTGGGCTTCCTGCCGGCAGGCCGTCAGGCTGACAAGAAAAAACCAGAAAAAGGCCCAGGCTTTTAGAAAGATTCTCAACCGGGCCTTTTTATGATTTTTATCCATCAGCTTAAGGGGACAGAAGGATTATAATCAAACTCGGACCTTCATTCAAACCAGAGTGCTGGGGATTTTTTGCCGGCCTCGTTTATTATTCAAGTATTATTCAAGGCCAGATTCCGTTTTTTTCTTTTTTTATCGTTTCT
>JBBIRN010000024.1:0-15899 GCA_037441785.1 Candidatus Aminicenantota bacterium
CGCTGGCTGAGACCCAATTTGATTTGCCTGGTTTTTAATTTATTTTTCCTGGATTTATTCCCTTAACTGCTCTGGCCTTTGGGTGTTGTGTTAAGTCAGTTTTCCCCCTCGTGGCCTGGTCAGGTAGCAGTGGGTTTTTGCTCCTTCCCGTTGAGTGGATATCAGTTTATAGCCTGGAAAATCACACCCAGCCCGGGCAAAAAAATAAAGATAAAGATTCAATTTTTTTTCTGGAATCACGACTAAAAGGTTAGAAGCTGCTCCCGAGGAGGGCTGGGAGAAGGACTCTCGGGGGGCGTCCTTCTCCAGCACATCTTACGCCTTGGATGGAGGCCCTCCTCTTTTACAATCTCTGATTTAAATATTCATCATTTTTCGGAAAAAATCAACAAAAAAGTTTTATTTTTCAAAAATTTTTTTTATTTTTTTCTAAAATTCCTGTTGGACTTGGTTCCTTGTCTTGTTGTATGATTTTAACTCAAGCTTTTGTTAAAGGAGGAGGTCATGGAGGCAAAAAAATTCATAGAAAAACAGGTGGAAGAAATAAAGAAAGCAGTCGGCTCCAGCAAAGCTATTTCCGCTCTTTCTGGAGGTGTGGACAGCGCTGTGGCCACCATCCTGGCGCACAAAGCTCTTGGACCCCAGCTAAAGATTGTCTTTATTGACCACGGGTTAATGAGAGAAAATGAACCTCAGGAAGTGAAAGCAGCTTTCCAGAGGTTAGGCATAGAGCTGGAAATTGTTGATGCCCACAATGAATTTTTTGAAGCCCTTAAAGGAAAAGTGGACCCGGAAGAGAAACGTAAAGCCTTCAGGTATGCCTTTTACAAAGTTTTTGGCCGGGAGGTCTTAAAGAGCAAGGCTCAATTCCTGATTCAAGGAACGATTGCCGCGGACATCATTGAAACTAAAGGCGGAATCAAGACCAAGCATAACATCCTGGAGCAGATTGGCATTGACCCGGAGAAGGGTTTCGGTTTTAAAGTCATTGAGCCTTTAAAAGAGCTGTTCAAGCATGAGGTGAGAGAAGTGGGTAAAGCCCTGGGCTTGCCTGAACACATGTACAAGAGGATGCCCTTTCCTGGCCCGGCTTTAGCCACCAGGATTATCGGTGAAGTTACACCTGAAAGAGTAGCCCTGGTCCGTAAAGCCACAAAAATTGTGGAAGAAGAGGTGGCCGCCTTCCAGCCTTTCCAGGCTTTTGCCGTGTTGATGAACGACATGGGCACAGGCATAGTTGAGGGCAAGAGAAAGTTTGGCCATATCATTATCGTGAGGTCAGTGGAAAGTCAGGATGCCATGACCGCTCAGCCCACACCTCTGCCCTGGGATGTGCTGACCAAGATTGCTCGCCGGATAACCGAAGAAATTCCTGCGGTGGTGCGTGTGGCTTATGAGATAACTTCCAAGCCCCCGGCCACCATTGAGTACATTTAAAGACAACTTTTCCTGCTGGCTGGAAAACAGATTTCATAACTTTATAGAAAATATTTTAAAGAAAGATAGAAAGAATCATAAAAAAACCAGAAGCAGGAGGTAAAAATGCCATTCATCGGAAAGAAAAATCCAGCCAACCCCACTCTGGGAGTTTTTGTCCCCTGTGACCCGAGGATTGATGAGGAATCAAGGACCAGGGCTTTTAACATCGGACGGATGACTGCCAGACTGCTGGCCAGAAACCTGAGAATGCCCGATGGCACGGCCCCAAACATCTTCTATTGCTCTCACCTGGTTGATTCCGAAGCCACAGCTGATTCTGGCGCCCGTGAAATGAAAGAAGCGGGGGTGGAAGGGATTTTCATCGTCCCGGACACCTGGTTTTTCCCTGGCAAATCAGCCATGGCTCTCACTGCCCATTTCCCGGCGGATACGCCGCTTGCTTGTGTCGGTGGCAATAACGCGCCTAAGCCTGGAGTGGTGGGCATTGACGCTCTGGTCGGCGCCTATGCTCAGACCGGCCGTCTGTGCCAGATGGTCATCGGCCATATGCCGGAAACCGGTTTGGAACCTGAATTTGACGCCAGAACGGCCGAGCAGATTGTGGACCTCGGTTATGCCATGCTTACCAGAGTGGCTTTAAGAGGAAAAAGGTTTGTGGCTATTGATACTGATTCCATGCAGATGGAAACAGCTTTGAACCACGTGCATGCGGCCAGGAAGTACTTTGGCCTGGAGTCCACCCGGGAATCCATGAAGCTGTTTGCTGATATGCTCCAGAAAAAAGGTGGTTATGACCCGGAAGAGCTGAAAGCCCTGCGGGACTGGGTCATCAACCAAAAATTCAAAAACCGCATATTTACGAACACGGAAGAGATAGAAAAATACCGCAAAGCGGTCCTGACCGGCAAAGACGAAGTCAAGCCACCGGCTCTGACGCCAGAAGACCGGAAAAAACTGGATGAAGGGCTGGCGCTTTATCTGATCATCCGTAATTACCTCAAAGAGGTCAACGCCATCGGCGGAGGCTGGACCAGCCAGTTAGCCTGGGGTTCGGACCGCCGGGGCCTGCCGCTTTCTACAGCCGACATTGCTGAATCACTTTTTAATTCCACAGAAGACCATACGGGTAAAAAGCCAGTCATACCATTCGCTACGGAAAACGACATCCAGGGTCTGCTGACCATGATTTTCTACTGCTACCTGAGCGGGGGACAGCCCACCCTGTTCATGGATTTCCGCAAAGTTTATGAACCCTGGGAAATCAAAAAAAAGGCCGAAGAATTAAAGCTGGACCTGAATGCTTACCAGGATGAAAAATGGATGCAGTTAGGCTTCATTGATGGCAATAATTCCGGTTCAGCTTCGCTGGATTATGCGGAAAAAGCTTTTCTTTTCAAAGCCATAGAATATTATTTCCCTGGTCTTGGCTTCTCTGTCTCCTTTATCTCGCCGAAAGGCATAAAAGGTCTAGCCGGCAGATTGGCTTATTCGGATTTGAGCGGAATGTTCACCATGATTTCAGGTGAGGCGGAAAGTGTGGAACTTCCCGCACCACTGGCTGAAGCAGTTTGCCAGGCTTCTAATTATTCCTGGCCCCACACCTTTGTCACCTTTGACCGGCTGCCAGCCAGCCTGGTGAAGATGGGCATGCCAGCTAATCATTTCCATATGGTCAGGGGTTTAAACAGAAGAAGGTGGCAGTACTTTTCAGATTATGCTGGAGTACTTAATTACCGCTGGGAAAACCTGCCCGAGTATGAAGAAGAGCTTGACCGCCCGCTGCCCATGCTTTATCGGTTAAACGGAGGAGAGGTGGTGGGAAAGATGCTCCAGGCACGAGGCCGGCTGTAACGACGGCACCTGGTTTATTGACAGTTTAATTATAATTTGCTATTTTTTCTGCCTGCGGCGCTATCGTCTAGAGGCCTAGGACGGGTGGTTCTCAGCCATCAAACCGGGGTTCGAATCCCCGTAGCGCTGCTTTTATTTTTTTCTGGGTAAAGCGCTCAGCTTGGCCTTGTAATCTTCCTCATCCTTCAGAGGAAAAGCCAGGTCTTTGTTCATGTTTTCCAGCTGTTCCAGGTACCTGTTATTCTGGAAAGTGGAGGGGTTTAATTTCCAGGTGTTGGGCGGGGAAAAAGTAAACACATAATAAACAAAAAAGCTCTTGTAAGGATAAACCCAGATTTCAGCTAAGTTAGCCTGGATGTCTTCTTTGCTGCGGTCCATGCCGCCCTGGGCACCGGTGATGCCGCCCGCTTCCACCGCCTGCATGACCCAGTCTGTGTTCTGCTTGTAGTCAATGGAAGCAGGTGGTCCGTTGAGCAGATAAACTCTGGCCCGGTCGGTATTCCAGGGCTGGGTGTGATTTTCGGTCTTGTAAACTTTTTCAATGTAGGATACACGGCTCTCAAACTGTTCTTTGGCTATTGGCTGGCGGGCTTCCCAGAAGAGCTTTTGAAACTCCAGTCTTCCTTCTGGTGTGAGGTGCTTGTAAGTATCGCGTTCGTAGTCGTGCATGATGTAGTAATGCTTGGCATACCAGGGGTCATTAGACGGCAGAGAATTTATCCCGCAGGCAGAAGCTAAAATCATCAGGCCGATGAGCGCGGCCCATAATTTTTTATTCATTTTGGCCCTCTCTTTTCCATAGTTTACAAGTATAAATTAACATCCTGTCAACACCTTGTCAAAAAGAAATTATCTGATCAGGCCACTTTACAATCTCTGGGAAAATATGGTAGAGAAAAAGGGGGAAAGGGTTATGAGACGGAAGATAATCAGGAGCGCAGAGTGGGCCATCTTTTTTTTACTGGTTTTATTCTTTGGTCTGGGAACCATCTCTCTGCTTCAGCTTAAATCCCCGCGGGAATTTCAAAAAGGCATTTCCTTTACCGGCTACACGAAAAACGCCTACAGCACCTGGGCGGCCCAGGAATCTCTGGCCCGATTAAAACAGACCAATGCCCGCTGGATTTCCCTTCTGGTAACCGCCTATCAGGACAACATAAACTCTACTATCATTGATTATTCTGGTTTTAACACACCGGCCGATGATTCACTGATATGGATTATAGACTATGCCCATCAGCTGGGCCTTAAAGTCATGCTCAAACCGCATGTGGATTTACTTAATGACCCGAACCACTGGAGGGGCCAGATTGGAGCGAATTTTAGCCAGGCTGACTGGCAGATGTGGTTTTCTTCCTACCGCCAGTTTATCCTTCATTATGCTCAGCTGGCCCGGCAGTGCCAGGTGGAACAATTCTGCGTTGGCTGTGAACTGGATGGCACGGTCAGGAGGCTTTCCGACTGGAGGGCCATCATCCAGGAAATAAGGCAGGTTTATAACGGGCGCCTGGTCTATGCTGACGACCAGCTGGAGAGTAATCCAGAAGCTGTGCAGTTCTGGGATGAGCTTGATTACATAGGTCTGGACCTCTATCCCACCTTAACCACATCTCTCAGCCCCTCGGTTTCTGAGCTGTGCCAAGGCTGGGAGAAATTGTTGCTAAAGATAAAGCTTCTTTCTGCCAGATGGGGCAAAAAGGTCATCATTACCGAAATAGGCTACCGCAGCGTCAGAGGAGCGGCGCAGAACCCTTGGGACTGGCAGAAAAGCGGACCGGTGGACCTGGTGGTCCAGAGAAAGTGCTACGAAGCGGCCCTGAGGATGGTAGCTGGCCGTAGCTATCTGGCTGGTATGTTCTGGTGGCAGTGGTTTCCGGATTTATCCATCGGCGGGCCGGGCGATACTTCCTACACCCCTTTGGGGAAACCAGCGGAAAAAGTATTAACCCTGAGATTTTTACTGCCCATGTAATCCGGACTCTATTCGGTCTGCTGGCTTGACCTGGGTTTTTGACATTTCTGACCTAAACTGATATTTCTTTATTCTTTAATCAGGAATCAGGTCCAAGGAGAGAACATGGAAAAACTGGTAGAATCCGTCAGACAGAGTTTTCTTCGTAAGTATGGACGCCGTCCGGTGATGATTGCCTCACCAGGGCGCATCAATTTAATCGGTGAACATACGGACTATAACGAAGGGTTTGTGCTGCCCGGCGCTACGGATAGAGTGGTGGTCCTGGCCGTGGCCGAAAGGGAGGATGAACTCTGCCGTTTTTATTCTCTTGATTTTGACCAGTCCTACGAGACCACACTCAGCCACCTGCAGAAAAGCCCGCTGCGCTGGCCGGATTACCTGCAGGGTGTGCTGGAGCAATTTTTAAAGGCCGGGTACAGAATAAAAGGCCTTGACCTGGCTTTTGGCGGAAACATTCCCATCGGCGGCGGGATGTCTTCCTCGGCGGCGGTAGAAGGCGGGATGGCTTTTGCTCTGAACCATCTTTATCAGCTTGGTCTCGACCTTTTAACCCTGACCAGACTGGCTCAGAAAGCAGAGAACGAGTTTGTCGGGGTCAAGTGCGGCATCATGGACATGTTTGCCAACCTCCATGGTCAGGCCAAGAAAGTGATGAAAATAGATTGCCGGACGCTGGAGTTTGAGTATTTTCCATTTGAACGAGAAGATGTCCGGGTGGTAATCAGCGATACCATGGTCAGACGCGAGCTGGCTTCCTCCGAATACAACGTCAGAAGAAGACAGTGTGAAGAAGGAGTTAAAATTCTCCAGAAATATTATCCGGCTGTTAAAAGCCTGCGGGACGTGACGCTGGAGATGCTGGAGACGCACCGCCAGGAATTTGACCCGGTAATCTGGAAAAGGTGCGCCTATGTGGTCCGAGAAAACCTGAGGGTAGAAAAAGCCTGCCTGGACCTAAAAAACAACGATTTCGTGGCTTTTGGCCAGAAGATGAACGAATCCCACGAGGGGCTTAAAAACGAGTACGAAGTCAGCTCGGCCGAGTTAAACATCCTGGTAGAATCTGCCAGGCAGGTGCCGGGGGTGTTCGGCTCCAGGATGATGGGAGCAGGCTTCGGCGGCTGCACCATAAGCCTGGTGGAAGCCGGTGCGGTGGATACCTTCAAAGAGAAAGTCTCGGCTGATTACCAGCAACAGACCGGTAAAGCACCAGCCATTCACGTGGTCCGAGTAGAAGCCGGCACCAGGATACTGGATTAAAATTAAAAAAAATAAAAAAGTAAAATAATCTGAGGCTAAGGGAATTGCTCTTGGAAGAGCCGCTGTTGCCTTTTGACCCACAGGCCAGGTCCTCTGCAGTTGAAGCTCTGGTTATGTCCGGACTCAGCCGGCGGTATTATCGGTTCCGGGCGGGCGGGTTTTATGGCGGTATTATCACGGCTGATGCGGTGGGCTGCAATTTTCTCTGTGCCTACTGCTGGAATTACCGGCGCCACCTCCAACCCGGGGCCGCAGGCCGTTTTTATTCTCCGGAAGAAGTGGCTGAGAACTTAAGCAGGCTTTTTAAGAAAACCGGCCTGCGCCAGGCCAGGCTGAGCGGCGCAGAACCGATTCTGGGTGAATCCTCTTTTCAGCATGTCATTGAGTTAGTGAGGCTGCTTCAAGAAAGTATTCCGGGACTGCGTTTCATCCTGGAGACCAACGGCTTTATTCTCGGACGGAACCTCAGTCTGTGCCGGGAACTGGGTAAGATTAAAAGATTGGTGGTCAGGGTTTGCCTTAAAGCCACGGACCGGGATAAGTTTCAGGTTATCACCGGCGCCCGGCGGGAAGCCTTTCTGGACACCCTGGAAGCTTTGAGAAACCTGAAGAGATACGGAGTGGAGTGCTGGCCAGCCATCAACCAGGATTTGTTTGAGAGGGAAGAATTGAAGCGCTTCCAGCGTTTTCTGGCGGCCAATTATGGCTGTGCTGACCTGGAGCTGGAAGAGCTGACGGTCTATCCTTTTGTGGAAGAAAACCTGAGAAAAAGCGGACTGGCTCTAAACTTTGGCCATTTTTCGTAACACTTTTTTTAAATTTTTATTACTGAATTTTGCCCGGCTTTGTTTCCTCAGCAGCCAGGAAACTTTTTAACTTTCTTCTCTGAAGAAAAAAAATGGCAGCTCCGGAGGGGGAGGAGCTGCCTGTCTATAAAAGAAGGAGGGTTTTGGGGAGGTGGCTGGGAAGCTAGGATTCGAACCTAGATAACATGATCCAGAGTCATGTGTCCTACCGTTGGACGACTTCCCAGCGTTGCTATAAATATAGCCAATTCTGCGAGAATTTTCAAGACCCCGTGCCCCGAGCTCAGCTATTATTTGCTGGTTTTGCGGCTCTGTGGTATAAAATTAAGCCAAAGAAAAAAAGGGAAAGAATGAAACGCAAATACCTAAACTACGCCATTATTTTTTTTATTACCCTGGTTTTCCTGTGGTTTTTCTTCCGCAACGTAAACTGGGCAGAAACCTGGCATCAACTGGGACGGGCAGATGGGCCGTTGATGGTGGCCACTTTTCTTCTGATACCACTCCACCTTGTTACCCGGGCTATCCGCTGGAAGTTTTTGCTCTGGCCGTTAAAGAGAGAGCTACGGCTGTGGAATACCATAGAAGCTAACACGGTTGGCTTTACGGTGACCCTTCTTTTCCCCGGGCGAGTTGGTGAGCTAGTCCGTCCCCTTTATCTGGCGAGGAAGGAAAAGCTGAGCACTCCCTATCTTATTGGCACCATCGTGGTGGAAAGGACTTTTGACCTGTTTGCCAACTGTTTTTTGCTCGGACTGTTCCTGCTGGGCCGGCCTCTCTATTCCTCTTATCTTCAGGGGAGACCGGAAGCTTTGAAGCATCTGTACTTCTGGGGGAAAGCCGGAGTCATCTTGGCCATTGTCCTTTTTCTGCTCATCATTACCCTGTATTTTATGAAAGAGAAAGCCAGAAAAGTTATCTGCTTCCTGGCCAAACCCTTCCCGGAAAAAATCCGTGGCCGGGTGGAAATGTTCGGCCTGGAGTTTATAGAAGGGCTTAAGTTCTTTCATTCTATCTTTCGTTTGCTGGGCTATTTTTCTCTGTCTCTGGTGGTCTGGCTGGGAATCAGCTTTTTTTACTGGGTGTTTTTCCTGGCTTACGGGCTGAAAATCCCGTACTTCCTGGCGGTGCCCTATGTTTTCTTGACCATGGTTGGAGCTTCCATACCAACTCCCGGCATGGCCGGCGGGTTTGATTATTTCAGCAAACTGGGGCTGACCGCTCTTTATGGACTTGACCAGAACCTGGCGGCCGGGATGACCATCGTCATTCATTCAGCCCAGATTCTGGTGACATGTGTGCTTGGTTATGTTATATTATGGAAAAGTGGGTTGACGCTGATGCAGGTGAGAAGCCTGGGAGAAGGGACAGAAAAATGAGGTGTCCGTACTGCGGATTTCTTGAAAGCAAGGTCATTGATTCCAGAGAAAGCCAGAAAGGCGTGTCCATCCGGCGTCGCCGGGAGTGTTTGTCCTGTAAAAAAAGGTTTACCACTTATGAGAGGGTAGAAGAGATACCCTACATGGTGGTGAAAAAGGACGGCACGCGGCAGCCTTTTGATAGCCAGAAACTTCTGCGCGGCATGATGAAAGCCTGTGAAAAGAGGCCGATTCAGATAAGTCAGCTGGAAGAAATCGTGGAGGAAATTGAATCCATTCTTCAGGAAAGACCTGATAAAGAAATTGAATCCGCCGAAATCGGGCAGATTGTTATGGAGAGGCTGAAGTCACTGGACAAAGTAGCCTACATCAGGTTTGCCTCGGTCTACCGCGAATTTAAAGATGTGGTAGAATTTAAGCATGTACTGGAAAACCTGTTAAAAGAAAAATAAGCTCTAAAAAATAAGCAATTCAAACCGAATTTCTGAGGAATTTCAGCTATGGTGAAGAAGATTCGTCCAGTGGCCAAAATTTTTAAGGCCGAAACAGAAATAAGAGGGTTAAGCCGGGAAATTGTGCTCAAAAGGGAAAGCTGGGGAACTTTTGATTATTACTGGGAGCCAGCCGTGGATGTTTATGAGAAAGAACAGGAAGTGGTGGTGGAAGTGGAAGTGCCCGGCGTGGCCGCTGAAGACCTGAGAATCATCCAGTACGGTAACCGGCTGGAAATCTCTGGCTTTAAAAAGGAAATGATTAAGGCCGAGAAAATAAAGTTTCACCGGCTGGAAAGGGAAATGGGCTTTTTCAGCAAGGAGATAATTCTTCCGGCCCCGGTTTCTACAGAAAAAACCACAGCCGTGCTGGAAAATGGAATACTGAAAATATGCCTCAAGAAACTTAAGAGTGCGAACAGGGAAATTGAGGTAAAAATTAAAAAAAACAGTGAAGAAAGTGGAGGTGGAAAATGATGTCCCAGTATGATGGTCCATCTGACGAAGCCATGAACGGCTTGACCGAAGAACAGCAACAAAAACTTCAGATACCTGAGAAGCTGCCCGTGCTGCTGCTCAGGGATGTAGTCATCTTTCCTTTTATGATTGCTCCGCTCTATGTCGGGCGGGAAAAATCTAAAGCGGCCATTGACTACAGCCTGTCCACCAACCGGTTGATTCTGCTCTTGACCCAGAAAGACCCGGAGGTGGAAGAACCAAAACGGGAAGATGTCTACGAGGTGGGGACGGTGGCCGTTATCATGCGCATGCTGAAGCTGCCTGATGGCCGAATAAGAATTTTAGCCCAGGGCCTGGTCCGGGCCAGGATTGAAACTTTTGAAGATGAAGGACCCTTTATCCAGGCCAAGATAAACGTTCTTTCTGAACCGGAACAGGTAGAAAAGACCATTGAAGTAGAGGCCCTCATCAGGAATGTGCGCTCTGGTCTGGAAAAGGCCACCTCTCTGGGTAAATCCATTCAGCCGGAAATTCTGGTCATTGCGGCTAACCTGGAGGAGCCAGGCCGTCTGGCGGACCTGACGGCATCCAACCTGGACCTGAAGGTAAAAGAAGCTCAGGAAATTCTGGAAATCGTAGACCCGGTTCAGCGCTTGCGGCGGGTTTATGAATTGCTTGTCCGGGAACTGGAGCTTCTGGAAATGCAGTCCAAAATTTCCAACGAAGCTCGCGGCGAGCTGGATAAACTCCAGCGGCAGTATTTCCTGCGTCAGCAGATGAAAGCCATCCAGAAAGAGCTCGGGGAAGGCTCAGAACTTCAGGAAGAGGTCAAAGCCTACCAGGAAAAGTTGAAGCAGCTCAAGGTCAGCGATGAGGTCCGCGAAGAGCTGGAAAAGCAGATAAACCGGCTTTCGCAGATGCATCCGGACTCGGCGGAAACGGCCGTGATCAGGAATTACCTGGACTGGATGTTTTCTTTGCCCTGGAATACCAGCACCAAAGACAACCTGGACCTGAAAAAAGCTAAAGAAATTCTGGATGAAGACCATTATGGTCTGGAAAAAGTTAAGGAGAGAATCTTAGAATACCTGGCCGTGCGCAAGCTGTCCAAGAAGATTAAGGGGCCCATCCTGTGCTTTGTTGGTCCACCTGGAGTGGGTAAAACTTCTCTGGGTAAGTCCATCGCCAGGGCTCTCGGCCGAAAATTTGTCCGCATTTCCCTGGGTGGCGTGCACGATGAAGCGGAAATCAGAGGGCACCGGAGAACTTATGTTGGAGCTATGCCCGGTAAGATTATCCAGGGACTTCGCCGGGCAGGGTCTAACAACCCGGTGTTCATGATGGATGAGGTTGATAAAATCGGGGCTGATTTCAGAGGCGATCCTTCGTCCGCTTTGCTGGAAGTCCTGGACCCGGAACAGAACAGTAGCTTCTTTGACCATTATCTGGGCGTGCCCTTTGACCTGTCCAAGGTTATGTTCATTACCACCGCTAACCTGCTGGACCCGATTCAGCCGGCTTTCCGCGACCGCATGGAAATCATTGAGCTTCCGGGTTACACAGAAGAAGAAAAGCTGCAGATAGCCATCCGACATCTGATTCCCAAGCAACTGACGGAACATTCTCTGAAACCAGAATGGATTGATATCACGGAAGGAGCGGTGCGGGCTATTATTTCACAGTATACCAGAGAAGCGGGCGTGCGAAACCTGGAAAGGGAAATTGCTGCTATCTGTCGTAAAGTGGCCCGTCAGATTGCCGAAGGGCAGAAAGGTCAGGTAAAAGTCACGGCTCAGAACGTGGAAAAATTCCTTGGCCCACCGAAAATCTTCCGTGACCAGTTGGCTAAAAAAGACCAGGTGGGTGTAGCTACGGGTGTGGCCTGGACCGCAGCCGGGGGTGAAATTCTTTTTGTTGAAGCCATCAAAATGCAGGGTAAAGGCCAGTTGCTGCTGACCGGGTCTCTGGGCGAGGTGATGAAGGAATCGGCGCAGGCGGCCCTGAGTTATGCCCGGGCCCATGCCCGCGAATTTGGCATTGACAGCAAAATATTCATGGAAAACGATTTTCACATCCATATTCCGGAAGGAGCCATTCCCAAGGATGGACCATCAGCCGGCGTCACCATAGCTACAGCCTTTATTTCCGTGTGCACCAACATCCCGGTACGCTGGAACGTGGCCATGACCGGCGAGATTACGCTCCGGGGCAATGTGCTGCCCGTGGGTGGGATAAAGGAAAAAGTGCTGGCCGCGCAGAGGGCTGGAATAAAGAAAATGATCCTGCCCTTGCCGAATAAAAAAGACCTGGTGGATATTCCTAAAAACATCCGGCAGCAGATGGAGTTCATCTTCGTGGAGGATATAAAAGAGGTTTTCCGAGAAGCGCTGGCCCAACCCCTGGGCGGTGAGACCCGGACAGAGAGTAAAAAAGTCAAGCGGACGACGAAAAAAGAGCAGAGCCAGAAAAGAAAGAGGACTCGTTCAAGATAAAAATTTGTGAGCTGGTTGATATTCTGATCCAAAAGCAGAATAAAGAAAAAATCCAGGAGAATATCCTACCGGATTAAACGTAAGCTTTGCCTTCGTAGATTAACTCCGCCGGACCAATCTGAAACACCCGCTCCTTTTCCCATTCCACCACCAGTGAACCCATGCTGGTCCAGACCTTGACCTTGCGGTCAGTTAACCCCTTGAGGATAGAAGCCACGGCCGCGGCACAGGAGCCGCTACCAGAAGATAAAGTTTCTCCCACGCCTCTTTCCCAGAAAAGAACTTCTATTTCCTGACGGTTCAGCACTCTGATAAATTCCACGTTGGTTCTTTTGGGGAAGAAGGGATGATTTTCCAGCTCCTGACCGACCTGATGCCACTCTATTCGGGCCGGGAAAAACCTTTCTACAAAAATATCACAGTGGGGATTGCCAACAGAAACGCAGGTTATGTAATAAACTTTACGGTTTATAGAAAGCGGATAATCAACGATAAACTCATGTTCCGCGCCGTCATCAAAGGGAATATCCCGGGAAGAGAATTTCGGTACGCCCATATCAATTTTAATCTCAAAGCGGTTGCCCTGGCGGCTGATTAACTCGCAGGTTCTTTCGCCCGGGAGCGTCTCAAAACAAACAGAAGTGGTGGGTATACGCTGGTAGTGGAAAAGATAAGCGGCCGCACAACGAAGGCCGTTGCCGGATATTTCGGGCTCTGAACCATCGGCGTTGAAGATGCGGAAATTAACCCGGCTCTGGGCTGGGTCTATGATACGGATGAGGATAAGTCCGTCGGCTCCAGCTCCCGTATGCCGGTCGCACAGCCGGCGGACTATCTCCGGTATTTCTTCTTCTTTAAATTTCTGTCCGTCTTCAACTACCAGAAAGTCATTACCCAAAGCGTGAAATTTAGTAAAGTTCATCAGGGTACCCTCAAGGTAACGATGAAATCAATTTTCTGGCCATCTCCTTCGCGGCGCACCAGTAAGATAATTTCCTCACCAGAAGGAGTGGCTTTCAAAATTTCCTTGAATTCTTTTACTGAAGTAACTTTGGTCCGGTTAGCTTCCAGGATGATGTCGCCAGGTTGCAGCCCGGCTCTCTGCGCGGCGCTGTAGTCTTTGACCTCCGTTACCAGCAAGCCTTCAGTGGTGGTCAGGCCGTACCGGCGAGCCACCTGAGGGGTCAGAGGAGTCAGGCTAAGACCAACGTCCTTGTCAGTCTTTTCTTCGCTTGGCTGGCTGGTTTCGGGCTCAAGTTCATCAACTTTAGCCTTAACCGACATTTCCTTGCCTTCACGGACTATTTTCAGGGTCACGGTTTGTCCGGGCTGGATATCGGCCACTTTGAAGCGGAGGTCTTTCCAGCTTTCAACGGGCTGGCCGTTAATTTCCACAATCACATCATACTTTTTGAGACCAGCTTTCTCTGCCGGGCTGTCCGGTTCTACCTGAGAAATAATCACTCCCCGGTCGACGGTAAGGTTAAACCGCTTCTTTATGGATTCGGTGACATCCGTACCGCGGATACCCAGTCTTCCTCTTACCACCCGGCCCTTTTCTTTGAGCTGAACGACCACTTTTTTGGCCAGGTCAGAGGGAATGGCAAAACCGATGCCGATGTTTCCGCCGGAAGGGGTGATGATGTTACTGTTGATACCGATGACTTCACCTTTGAGGTTTAGCAAAGGCCCACCGCTGTTGCCGCGGTTTATAGCTGCGTCCGTCTGGATGAAATCTTCGTAGGTGGGCACATTGCCGCCAAGGCCGAGCTGCCGTCCTTTGGCGCTGATGATGCCGGCCGTCACTGTTCTTTCCATGCCAAAGGGGTTGCCGATAGCCAGCACCCATTCGCCAACTTTAATGGCGGAAGAATCACCCAGAACAGCGTAGGGAAAATCTTTGCCTTCTATTTTAAGCAGAGCCAGGTCGGTGGCCGCATCCCGGCCGACCAGTTTGGCTTCGTATTCTTTCTCTTTGTTCGTTCTGACGGTGATTTTTACGGCTTCCTCCACAATATGATTGTTGGTTAGGATGTAACCATCGGGCGAAATAAAGAAGCCCGTGCCCTGGGCCTGACTCCGGTATTCTTTCTGGCGGTCTCGGGGCCTCTGCGGAGTGCCAAAAAATCTGTCCCAGAAATCTTCAAAGGGCCAGCCTTCATCCAGGCTGAATTCCGGCATCTTCTCTACTTTTTCGGCGGTAATGCTAACCACCGCCGGGCTGACTTTTTCCACTATCCGGACAAAGTCCTGGCTCAGGGCCTGCTCCAGACTGGAGGCTGCTTTTTGGTCAGCCAGCAGAGGTCCGGAATTGCTTGGTATGGAGAGTGATTTATCAGCAGAAAGATAACTGGCTGGTTTTCCAGGAGAAAAGAGCAGGAAACCAGCCAGAAGGAATCCAACCAAAAAACTAATTCCACCGATCCACAGATACTTCTTCATGATTTGCCTCCCGTAATGGATATTTTTTATCACATAAAACCATAAAATTCAATTAGCTTAGCTTCAAGGTCTATAAAAACCTGTTGGCCCAGAAAAAAGTTGCAGAAACCTCAGCCGGCCGGTAAAATCTGATAACAGGTAGGTAATGAAGGCTAAAGACATGCAGGAAAGAAAGGGTCTGTTCGTAGTTTTTGAAGGTCTGGACGGCTCGGGGAAATCCACCCAGGCTGAACTTCTTTATGAGAAGTTAAGGCAGGTTGGACGTCCGGCGGTGAAGCTAAGAGAGCCCACAGAAGGGAAATGGGGTAAAAAAATCAGAGAATGTGCCCGGGAAGCTGGTTCTCTTTCTCCAGAAGAAGAACTGGAGCTTTTTATAAAAGACCGGAAAGAAGATATCCGGAAAAACATAAAACCAGCCCTGAAGCAGAACAAAGTTGTTATCCTGGACCGGTATTTTTATTCCACCCTGGCTTACCAGGGAGCCAGGGGCATACCCCTGGAGGAAATAAGGGAAAAACACCAGGGTTTCCTGATCAAGCCTGATGTGGTCTTTATAATTGATGTGCCAGTTTCTGTGGGTCTGAAAAGGATTAAAGACCGGGCCGTCATCTACCGGCTTTTTGAAGAGAAAGATTATCTCAAGAAGGTCCGGAAAATATTCCTGAGTTTACCCGACCCTGAATGCCGGGTTATTGATGGACGCCGGACTGTTTCGGCCATCGCCCGGGAAATCTGGCGTTACCTCGAACGAAACTTCCCCGACCGGCTAAGAGTATAACTTTTGTTCAGCTCC
Organism: Candidatus Aminicenantota bacterium; assembly: GCA_037441785.1. Taxonomy (GTDB): domain Bacteria; phylum Acidobacteriota; class Aminicenantia; order Aminicenantales; family Saccharicenantaceae; genus Saccharicenans. Next base: position 15,389 of record JBBIRN010000024.1, read on the forward strand.
GTAATCTGCTATATTGTTAGCTTAAGTGGCGGAAGAAAAGATGGCCAAAAAAGTCGTTTTTAAACTGAAAATCCCCCGATTGTCCCGGAAAAAATTTATCAAATACTTCCTGCTTTTGCTGGTGCTGGGCGTAGCTCTGGCTCTGGGTATAATTTATGGGGCCTGGCTGGTGGTCAGAGAAAACCTTCCTTCTGTGACCGAGCTGGAGCAGCTAAAGCCGAAGATAATTTCAGCAGTTTATGCTGATGATGGCCAGCTGGTAAAGGAGTTTGCCGCAGAAAGGAGAATCCAGGTTCCTTACGAGAAAATTCCTCTGGTCTTAAAACAGGCTATCATTGCCACTGAAGACCCCAGGTTTTTTGCCCACCGCGGAGTTGATTACCGGGGGATTATGAGGGCCATAAAAGAAGATGTTTTCCGGGTGGTGCTGGGCAAAAGACGGCTACACGGGGGCAGCACCATAACCCAGCAGCTGGCCAGAAGCCTTTTCCTCTACTCTCAACAGACCATA
>JBBIRN010000025.1:0-15522 GCA_037441785.1 Candidatus Aminicenantota bacterium
AGACGGCTGCACTTTCTATCAGGCAGCGACTGCAACAGGTTCTGCAGTTAATTTTTTCCCACCTGTTTAACGAGGTTGATGGGACCTCGGCCTGCAGCTTCTGCTTCACTACCTCCGTCGAGTCCATTTCGCCCCCGACTCATTTAGATTATAGGGGAGTTAGCCTCATCTTGTCAATTAAAAGACCGCCTCTCGGAGGTAATGACCTGGGTAGGGGCAGAAAACAAGCGGGAAAAAAACTGGCTATCTGAAACACTCTCAGGGTTGATAAATAAATAGAGCAATGGCCATACCAGGGCTTACCCTCGGCCTGGCAGCGGTAATTTCCGGTTGTTTTAATTTGTTTCCAAGCCAATACCACCTCGCCGGTCTTCTTCTCTTTTTTAAATTTTTCCTTTCCCCACCAGGGCAGAAATTTTCTTTGGCCAGGTGGAGCGGGCAGGAAACCGATGACTGTTGCTTCGCTTATGATAGATTTATCCCACCATTACGATTCAAGGGGATTCAATCCTTACAAAAGAAACAGAGAAAGCTTCTCCCGGCCCAGGCCTGCCATCTTCACCCAGTGGTCAGCGGCAGGCTGACATAAAAAGTTACCCATTTCCCCGGCTCAGACTCAAACCAGATGCGTCCTTTATGACTGTCAACGATTTTTTTGCAGATGTAAAGGCCAAGGCCAGAACCCTTAACTCCTTCCGTGCCTTTCTGTTTTAGCCGCTCAAATTTTTTGAATAGCCTCTGGCCATCTTGAGGGTTTATGCCAACCCCTTCGTTGTAAACGGAAAAAATTACTTCTTTATCCTTTTTTTCCAGACCCAATTTTACTTCTGTACCTTCATAGCCATACTTAATGGCATTGCTGATCAGGTTGCGGACTAAAATTTTCAACAGCCGCGGGTCTCCGTTTATTTTCACGTCATCAGTAAAGGTTTTCACCACTTTCATCTTCTTGGTGTTATCCGCTATTTCAGGAAGGAGCAAAACCTCATCAATTACCTCTTTCACCAAAAAGATGTCTTCTTTGAAAGAATCAAGCTGCTCCAACTCCATCTTGGACAGGTCCAGATAGCTGCGGATGATATCTTCCAAGTATTCGCAGTTGCGAATTATGGTTTCCAGTATTTTCATCTGTTCCGGCGAAAGCTGTCCGAAATAGCCTTTATACAGGGTAGAGGCAGTAGTATGCAGGGCGGAGACCGGACTTTTCAGTTCATGCGAGACAATGGCCATCAAATCAAGCATGGTCCGCTGTTTTCCGGCTCTGGCTTCCAGAGCATTCTTGATGACTTCCCTTATTTCTTCAGGCGTGAAAGGCTTGGGGATGTAATCAAAAGCCCCGTTTTTCAGAGCTTCCCGGGCTGTGTCCACGCTGGCATAGCCGGTGAAAATGATGACCGTGGTATCAGGCCGAACCTGCTGCAACCTTTTTAAAACTTCCATCCCACTTATTCCGGGCATTTTTAAATCAGTGACCACGATGTCAAAATCCTGGTTGATGGCTTTGCTCAAGCCCTCTTCCCCGGAAAGAGCAGTGTCAATTTCATAATCTGAATTGGCAAAAATCCGGCGACAGCTGCGCAGGACTATTTCTTCATCATCAATGAATAAAATCCTTGGTTTACTCATTTTGGGTCCTTTTCCCGGCGTCATTCCACCGGTAATTTTATGATAAATTCTGTTCCTTCTCCTACCTTACTTTTAACGTCTATTGTCCCGTTGTGTCTTTTTATCACCCCGTAAGTCATAGCCAGCCCCAGACCAGTTCCTTTTCCTTTTTCTTTGGTGGTAAAGAAGGGCTCAAAGATTTTTTTCAGGTTTTCCTCACTTATTCCGATGCCAGTATCAGCCACTCTAATTATAACCTGATTAGCCGAGGGGTCAAACCTGGTGGATATGGTTAGCTGACCGCCGTTGGGCATGGCATCAGCGGCATTCACCGCCAGGTTGTTGATAACCGAACGAAACTCATCAGCATCAACTTTAACTTCAGGCAGGTTGGGGTCAAAGTCCTTGACAATTTTTATGTTGTGGAAGTTTACGTGTTTCTCCAGCAACTGCAGGGCCTCTTCAATCAAAGAATTCAGGTTGGTGCTGACTTTCTCCGGCTTATAATCGCGGGCAAAATCCAGCAGGCCCCTGACTATCTTACGGCAGCGCAGCGTTTCTTCTTTTATGGTTTTCAGGTCTTCTTCGTAAGGTGTACCCTTTAATTCTTCTGCCAGCAGGCTGCTGTAAGTAAGAATACCGGTCAAGGGGTTGTTAATTTCATGGGCAATGCCCGAAGCCAGCCGACCAACTGAAGCAAGTTTTTCCGAGCGCAGAATTGTTCTTTCAGCCAGGTCTTTAAGACGCTGGTCTCTCTCCTCAATGGCTTTGACCATTTCATTAAAATATTCTTCCAGCTCCCTTATTTCGGCGCTTTCCTCCGGTGGAATGTCCAGCAGATGGTAATTCCCCCGGGCGATTTCGGCCGTGGCTTTTATCAAACGGTTAATCGGCCTAGTGTATAAATTAACCAGGTAGGTGGAAACGTAAATAGCTATAACCGTCATCAGGAAAATCAGCAAAAAATACATAAGGGCCGTGCGGCGGAGGATGCCACTGAACTTGGCTTCCAGAATGCCCACGTACAGCATGCCGATGGGCTGACCTTCAATGTCCGTGATTCTGGTATAACCCGAGAGATAATAATCGTTGACCACAAAAGCCCGGCCTAGCCAGTCCTGGCCATGTTCATAAACCTTTTTATAAACTTCTTCTGAAATGAGAGTACCGACGGCTCTGCGCCCATTTTTATCCACCACGTTGGTGGCTACCCGAACATCATCAAGAAATATGGTGATAGTCCCCACATCCTTGCCCTTAATCTTCTCTTCCTTGAAGATTAATTTTTTAAACCGGTCCACAAAGCGGTCATTGTTGTTGAGCAGCACCGCCGCATACAGCACCCCCACCAGGCGGCCCCGCTGGAAGATGGGCGAGACTGTTTTTAAAACCAGGGCTCTTTCTTCCATTTCTTTGCGCTGCGGTCTGGCTTTAGGCGTAGGTATGATTGGAATCAGAGTCCTTTCTGCCAGATCCTGCCCTTCTTTTTTGATGTTTTCATACCCCAGAACACCTGTGCCGGCTGCCGGCTTTTTGTTCCTCAGGACCCACTGGATGTACTTGTAATGAGCCACGCTATCGCCATAAGCTTCAAAGTTATTGGCTCGCACGAGAATGGTTCCGTCAGGCTTGACCACGTTGACAATATCAAAGCCAAATTCTTCTTTTATCTGCAATAATTTTTCGTAGAGATACTCTCTGTTACCTGAAGCCGTGGCGTTGACAATCTCAGAAGTCCGGGAAAGATATTCCACGATTCTGGCCCGGTTTTTTATTTCTTCCTGGTAAAGGTCATTTATGGCTTTAAGGCTGTTTTTAACATTATCGTAAGCTTCGCGGATAACGTTGCGGTTGATGGAATTCACCCCGAGATAAACGGACAGCGCCCCCATCAGAAAAACGATGGTCAGCAAGCCAAAAATCAGCTTGAATCTCAGACTGCGACGCAGGCTCTCTAATTTTTTGAGCAGGTCTTCGACATTCATCTCTGTGGCTTAAATATAACCTGTTTTCCTATTTCCTGGCCAGGTTTTTTTCAATTTTCTCCAGCAATTCTTCCACTTCCACGGGTTTGGTCAGAAATTCATTGTGCCCGGGGAGGAAACTTTCTTCCTGGTCCAGAGAAAAACGCGAATTGGTCACCTGGTCAATGGCGGTTAAAATGATAATAGGCAGGTCTTTAAATTCCCGGTACTTTGAATCAGGACGTTCACTCCTTATTTTATAAACCGCTTCAAAGCCGGCGGTGTCGGTCTCCATCATGACATCCAGGATGAGTAGGTCAGGTTTTACCTCCAGCAATTTTTTCAACCCTTCCTGCCCGCTATGGGCTACTTCCACCTCATAGCCTTTGACTTTAAGCACCTGGCTTAAACTTTCGGTGAGGTCGCGGTCATCATCTACCAGAAGGATCTTGGCCATATTATTTCCTCCCGAAAATCAGGCGGTCGTCTTCTTCGCCCAGAAGTTTATAAATGACATTATTGGCTTCCAGAAGCTTGCGGTGCCGGTACATATCCACCGGAAATTCCATCTGCTTTAACTCCACCGGGGCCACTTTTTTATCTACCAGGCCAAGGGCCAGGGCTACGCCATAGATGATGGCTTCCGGCCGCGGTGGACAGCCAGGGATAAAATAATTTATCGGAATGGCTTTATCCCCGCCGCCGGTAACGTTGTAAGTATCATACCAGCAGCCGCCGCCAATGGCACAGGAACCCACGGCCAGGACCAGCTTGGGCGCAGGCACCGCCTGGTAGGCTTTTTTGACCAGAGGCAGAGTTGGCCTGGTCACCGCGCCAGAAAGAAGAATGGCGTCCGCATGGCGCGGGGAGCCAACCAGTCTGATACCAAACCTTTCCACGTCATAATAGGGTGTGAGCACGTTGAGAATTTCTATGTCGCAGCCGTTACAGGCACCACTGTTGCAGTGGTAGACCCAGATGGAACGGCGGAAAGCTTTTTCAGCCAGTTTCTTCCACATGGTCATTTCTCCAGCTTTTTGGGTCTTTCATAAGTGCGGGTTTCCTCCAGCATTTCTGGCGAGAAATCAGCCGTACTCCGGCGCATAACCTTTCTCACTTCCAGATTATCATAACGGTAGCCCAGAGTATGAAGTTTATCCAGGCTGTTTTTAACCTCCAGGTCGTAGCACCGACCGCAACGCTGGCAGGTCATCATAAAAAGCTCAACGGTCTGAGTGATGTCTTGCTTGTTCTCTGTGGCCAGTTCATAGCGGTCGCTCATGGTAATGGCTTTCTCCGGACAGAGGTCCGCACAGCGTCCGCAATAGGTGCAGCGCGAGGAATCGTAAAGCAGCACCCTGATTTCCTGGCAGATATCCCGCAGGAAAATCGTCCGGGCCGGGCAGTGGTTGGCGCAACCAGCACAGCCGATGCACTTGGTATGGTCCCAGACTGGCTGACCACGAAAACCGGCCGGCGCCGGCCTGGGCTCAAAAGGATAGCGCACGGTAACTACTCCGCTCTTCCAGGAAATGGCCAGTTGTTTTATTTTATTCCAGAGCCACATTTTGAGCTTCTCCTCTACTCATCATAAGCCACTTACTCCCAGCCCGACGGCCGCCAGCGCCAGAACAATAAGAAAAGCATAGTACTTAATAGCCTGGTCTATTCTGAACCGGGGATGAGTAGCACCAACTACAGAAATCAAGACAAAAAGGAAAATAATCAGAACAGTCTGAAGTACCAGGTCCAGAAGAAAACTGGCCGGCCGCAGGAAGCTTAAAAACCCGTTGACCAGCAACCAGGCGTAAAACATCCTCTTGATGTTCAGGGTGTAGCGAAAAAGAGCATAATTGGGCCCGCTGTACTCTACGTAGGGCCCTTCCAGAATTTCCACCTCAGCTTCCGGGATGTCAAAGGGCTGACGGGAAACAAAGGCCTGTAAAGCCAGAAGGTAAACAGCCAGCATCAGGAAGTAGGAAAGGCCCCGGCTGCTGGCCACCCCCTGCATGGCACCCGACAGACTCATGGTCCCGCTTCTAACCGCTCCCAGGATGATGGTCATGGCCAGAACCGGCTCCAGCATGATGATGGTCATCATTTCCCGGCTGGCCCCCACACTGCCGAAAGGATTGCCGCTGGCGAGCGCGCCAATCAGTACAAAAAAACCGCTCAGGGTCAAAAGATAAATCAGGGTCATCAGGTCAGCCTTCTGAGAAAGAATGTTTCCCTGCCCATGAAGGGGCAAAATAACCACAGCCGCCAGCATTGAAGCCAAAGCCAGAAGAGGAGCCAGGCGGAAAGCCCAGTTAGGAGCGGAAACCAGGTTCTCTTTTCTCAAAAGTTTAAGAAGGTCCAGGTAAGGCTGGTAAAGAGGTGGCCCCTGACGTGATTGAACCCGGGCGGTTACCTTTCTCATCACCCCTTCAAGAAAAGGTGGAAGCAGCAGGAAAAAAAGCAGGTTTATGAATACAGCCACGATTTTCATCTGTCAAACCTCACCTGTCTGGACATTTTTTCCAGCTCCTGTCTGGAGATTATTCTGGCTCTTTTTTCTCTGAGCTCAACCAGCATCACCCGGTCCGTGCAGGAAATACAGGGGTCAATGGAGCCAACGATGATCGGAAAATCGGCCAGCTTGTTGTTCAGGAGCATCTGCGGCACAGCCTGAAGATTGGGGTAGGTAGGTGCCCGGACCCGCCAACGCTCGGGTCGGTTTTCCTCACCGGTCAGCACATAGTGAACCGCCTCACCCCGGGGTGCTTCCACCACCGAAAGCCCCTGTTTACCAGGCGGTATGGCCGCTTCCAGCTCCACCGCCAGAGGTTCAGTCTCAGGCAGTTGAGCCAGTTTATCCAGGCACTGTCTTATTATCTTTACCGCTTCATAAACTTCTTTTAACCTGACCACCAGGGTTCCCCAGACATCTCCGCTATCCGTAACCGGAACATCAAACTTTAGCTCATCATAAGCCGCGTAGGGGTGGTCACGGCGCACGTCAAGGTCCAGCCCACGGGCTCTGGCCACCGGACCGACCAGGTTCCACTTGACCGTTTCTTCCTTAGAAAGATAACCAACTCCTTTGGTTCGCTTATGAATGGTTTTATCCTTGACTATGGCCTTTTCCAGAGCCATGGTTTCTTTTTCCACTTCCTGCAGGACTTTGCGTATTTCTTCTGCTTTTTCCGGGGTGATGTTTCTCCGGACTCCACCGATGATAATCATCCCGTAAGTTTTACGGTTGCCGGTCAGGCTTTCAGCCAGCCACATAATTTTTTCTCTGATTCTCCAGGCCTGCATAAAAACGGTGTCAAAACCAATCAAGTGCCCGGCCACACCCAGCCACAGCAGATGAGAATGAAGCCTTTCCAGCTCCAGCATGACCACCCGGATGAATTCTGCCCGGCGGGAAATCTTCAGGCCAGCAGCCGCTTCCACCGCCTGAGCATAGTTGGTGGAGTGGACCGAACCACAGATGCCGCAGATTCTCTCGGCCACAAACGGCACATCATTATAAGTCAGCTCGGTCTGGCCCAGCTTTTCAATGCCCCGGTGGGTCATAAAACCGCGGTATTCGCAGCCTTTGATATCTTCTCCGTCCACGTAGACTGAAAAATGGGCTGGCTCATGAAGGCTGGAATGAAACGGCCCGAAGGGAACGACCGAGGTTCCAACCGGCGCCTGGTCCAGACGGAAAGCCACTTCTTCAGCAGAAGGCGGCATCAGGTCATGGGGCACATCTTTTCTTAAAGGATATATCCCTTCCGGCCAGTCATCTGCAAGCACCAGACGCTTGGGGTTGGGATGGCCCTTAAAATTCAGGCCGAGCAGGTCATGGTATTCCCGCTCTGACCAGCCGGCACCGGGCACTATCGGCGTTATGGAATCAAACTCGGGGTTATCGTCCGGAGCAAATGTGCGTACTGCGACCAGAAGTGCATCACGGTCAAAGGCAAAAGTATGAAGCAGAGCAAACCCTTGGCCACTTTTTCTGGCATCATAGCCCACACCCACCTGATAACGCCCGCCCTGCTCAAGAAGAAGCTTCACTGCCGCCACTAGGGCTTCTTTTTTTACATCCACAAACAGGCGGTTTGGCGAAGCCGGTTCTTCAGCCAGAAAATCCGAGCCCAGTTTATTTTTTAACAAACCGATTAAAAATTCTTTTTTGCTCATGAGCCAACCTCTTTTTCGGGTTGAACTCCTACCGGTTCAATTGCTTCGTCATCAACCACCAGGTTGGAGTTTCCACCTGTCCACCAGAAAAATTTCTTGAGGTCAGAAAACATGTTCCGGTCAGCGTAAACACTATCCTGGTTGAGGTCCTGGTAACCGCACAACCAGGCCGGCACCCGAACTTCTACTGACCCGGCTGATTGACGCCAAGCCCGGGCCAGGAGAAACAGCGCTATCATCAAGAAAAGAATGACCAGCGGGGAAACAGCCGCCAGCCACTGCTGCCCGTCAAAAATTCTCAAACTAAACAAACTGCCCGTGAGGTAGTCCTGGCTCCCGCCGGCCAGCAGAAAACCTTCGCTGAGGCTCAGGCTGCGGCTTATGAGCCTGACATAGGCCATGGGCAAGAAGGCCTGGCTCAGGCAAATGAGGGCCAGGAAAATTCCGGCTCCTACCATTAGAGCTGGCGCTTCTTTTACTTCCCTTTTTAATTTCCAGTTTGCGCCGGCGGAAGTAAAAGCCAGGCCGAAGAACTTTACATAGCAGGCCAGAGTAAAAGCGGCCGTAAACAGGGCAATTATTCCACTTACAGTCAGAAGCAAGCTGTTACGGCCGGCCAGGAAATTTCCTGAAATCATCAGCCACTTGCTGACAAAACCGCTGGAGGCCGGCATGCCGGCAATTGAGTAAGAAGCCAGAGCCACCAGCAGGCCGGTGGCCGGCATAACAGCCAGAAGCCCGCCGAGGCGGTTGAGGTCTCTAGTACGGGTGGAATAGAGCAGGTTGCCGCCGGTCAGGAAAAGCAAGCTCTTAAATATGCCATGATTCAGGCTGTGGTAAACGGCGCCGATAAAAATTACCAGCGCCAGCGATTGACCGGCTGCTGAGCCGGAACCCCAGGCCAGCAGACTGCTGCCCAGAGCAAAGATGATGTAGCCAACCTGACCTATGGAACTATAAGCCAGCAGTTTTAGATAATCGCTCTGTTTTATGGCCTGGACTGTGCCAATAAACAGCGTTAAAGTTCCGGCTATTAAAAGAGTCTTGCCCCAGAAAGCAGCGTTGAAATTAGGCTGAGCTCCCCGGGCCACAAAGAAAAAGATGCGCACCAGGCCGAACACTCCGGTTTTTTCCAGGATACCGGCCAGCAAGGCAGAAACCGAGGGAGTGGCCGTGGAATAAGCACCGGGTATCCAGAACTGGCCCAAAGGGAAAATTCCAGTTTTGATACCGAAGCCCAGGAGAAGCAGAGCAAAAAATAACAGGCTGGAAACCGGGCTGCTGCTGGTCAGGTTCTGTCCGATTTCCATCAAAGGCGCTCCAAACCTGTAGCCTTTAACCAAAAACGGCGCTCCAAAAATCATCAGCCAGGCTGCTTCCATAAAAAGCAGATAAACCAGAGCTGGCCGCGCAGACAATTTAGCCGGCCGGCCCCACCTGACCAGAAAATAAGAAGACCAGACCATAATCTGCCAGGCTAAGGTAAAACCGGGTCCCAGGTCATCAACTGTCAGCAGGCCTGTTAACCCGGCTATAAACCAGGGCCAAACCGAGTAAAACTTCCAGTCCGCTACGGTCTTCAAGCCTTTATTAAAAGCTGAAGAAAAAACGGCTGAACTCAAGGTCAAAACCGCCAGAAGCATCAGAAAAAGGCTGGTAAACCCGTCCAGCAGAACGGGAATACTCCAGGACAGAAAATGGATTTCAAACTCCACTGCATGTTGCTGCTGAAAGAGAATCCGGCCAGCCAGAAAAAATAAAACCAGAGAGCTCAGGGATACCAGCAGCGTTCCGCCCAACCTGACCAGAGCCTCTTTCTTTTTAAAAATCAGGGCAGACAAAGACGAAAGCAGTAAAATCAGCAGTGCTAACCAGAATAGTGAAGCGACCGACATCAGACTTTCTCCTTTTTTCTCTTTCTGCTTTTTGCTTCCCTGGCTTCATGCGGACCATTTTCCCGGGATTCATTTTTTTCTGAAACGAGCTCCGTAAAAACTTCCACCAGTTCATCAGCCGAACTGATAACCGAAGGCGTCATTTCCCGGCCAAATTCTGTGCTTTCAGGCACCACTCCCAGGATAAAAACTTTTTTGCCCGTCTCTTCAATTACCCTGGCTGTGAGTTTTAAAGACATACGGTGGGTGGAAGCAATTTCGCCAATTTCATCAAATGCTTCCAACGGGCCAAAAATCACCGAGCCCGCCGGCGCACCTTCTATGATTACCGCATCAACAAAGACCACGTTGTCTGCCTCTATCCTGGAAATGGGAAAAGCAAAGTTTTCTGGCACGTCTTCCACCGTCAGAAGATAATCTTCTGGCACCAGTTTTCTTTCCTTTAATTTATTTATGAAATAAGGGCCAAAACCATCATCGCCACGCAGAGCGTTGCCTATACCGGCAAAAACGGTCCTCTCCCGGACAATTTTCTTCAGCAGGTCAACAGGTTCCATGTTAAATCTGTTCTCCCAGAGTTTTTATCTGCTTATAGGTATAAACCGGGCCATCCACACACACGAGCGTCCGACCGATGGCACAATGCTGGCACTTTCCGATGCCACATTTCATGTGCCGTTCCAGAGTGGAATAGATGTGTTCTTCCTTGATGCCCTTTAACTTCAATTCTTTAATCACCGAGTTAAACATCACCGGAGGGCCGCAGACAAAAGCCACCGTGTTTTCAGCCGGCAGGTTAATCTTGGCTACCAGCTGATTGACAAAGCCCACTTCTCCGTTCCAGCCAGGCTCCGGCCGGTCTATGGTAAAGTAGGTTTCAAAATTTTCTGTGGCCTTCCACTCCCGGATGGATTCCTTGTACATCAAATCCCGGGAGCTCCTGGCTCCATAGACCAGAATCACCCGGCCAAATTCTGGCCGGTGCTGAAGCACATGGACGATGGAAGAGCGAAGCGGAATGAGACCAATGCCGCCAGCCACGTAAATGATATTTTTCCCTTTTATCTCCTCAAAGGGAAAGCCGTTGCCAAACGGCCCGCGAACGCCAATCTTATCACCCGGCTGAAGTTCGTGGAGAGCGGCAGTGACTTTTCCCACTCTTCTAACAGAAATATGCTTGCGGTCGTTTTCCGGACTGAACGGCAGGGAAACAGCAAACTCACCTGCCCCGAAAACTGTGCACATGATAAACTGGCCGGACCTGACCTTAAAGGCCTGTTCAATTTCCGGCCGGTCAAAACTGAAATAAAAAGTCTTCACCTCATCAATTTCATCTCTGATTTCCACCACCGTGGCTACTTCTGGAACAGTAACTATTGGTATCAGACTGCTTTCCATGGTCATTCTCCGGTTATTTCTCTTCTGATGTAAGTGACTACGTTGGGCAAGCCGATGTCACCCGGACAGACGCGGGCACAGCGACCGCAGCCTACACAACCCGGCCGCAGATACTTTTTAGACTGGGAATAGGACAGCTTGCAGAAGAAACGCTTGTTCCTGCGGTCTTCAACCGGCTTTCTGGGGTTGTGGTCGCCGGCCATCTTGGTGTAACCCTCAAAAGAGCAGGAATCCCAGGTGCGCACGCGGTCAGTGGTGCCATCAAGCCGGTTGACATCTTCCACGTTGAAGCAGGAGCAGGTGGGACAAACAAAGGAACAAGCTCCGCATTCAAAGCACTGCTGGCCGATGTACTCCCAGACTTCTGGCTTGATAAAACCGGTCGTCAACCGGTTGGTAGCCCGGGAAATCCAGGCTTTATTCTCTAAAGCCAAGGCGTCAAAAGAAGAGACCGACTCGTCCACAACTTTTTTCTTAAGCCCGGCTGCTTCCGCTCCAGCTTCCTTAAGTCCAAGCTCTTCTACCATTTTCTGTCCCTTCTTGGAACCAACTTCCACCAGGTACCGTTCTCCCACCCGGGTTAAATCCAGGTCAAAACCTTCCCGGGCTGCCGGGCCGCTATCGGTGCAAACACAGAAACACTGAGGAAAGGGCCTGACGCAGGTGTTGGAGATGAGAAAAAGCTTCTTTCTGTGTTCCAGGTACACTTCATCCACAAATTCCTGACCCAGGAAAAAACGGTCCAGGCACATAAGCCCGTTAAGGTCACAGGCTCTAAGTCCCACCAGAGCCTTGGGTTTTAAATGATTGATTCTTTCTAAAGCTACTTTCTTCGTTTTCCGGTCATAGCGGTATTTCAATATTTCTTCATAATGCGGAAAAAGGATGTATTTGGGCGGGTTGTAAGGAATAGGAGCAGAAAGGTCAAGCTGGCGCGGGCTTCCTAACCGGTCAAAAATAACTTCTCCCGACACCTCATCCCGGCGGGGACCAAAAAGCTCATAACTTTCCGCCAGCTTGTTCAGTAATATTTCTACCTGAGATTGTTCAAGCCAGTACATCTTTTACCCCACTTTCTCCAGCCTTACTGGAAGGAAATATTCTTCGCTTTTCTCCAGCTCCGCTACCTGACGAAGGAGAAATTCCGGAATCATTTCTTCTACAAAATAAGGAATGTACAGCTGACCGGGCAGCACGTCCGGTGAAATCCTGGCTGCCAAAGTAATTTCGGCTGACGGAGAGATGACCCGCACCGGCTGTTTTTCTCGCAATTTCAGACGGCTGGCATCTTCAGCTGAAATTTCTACAAACCCTTTGGGATAAAGAAGAAGCAGGGCGTTGTATTCTCTTTTCGGGATGAAGGTCCTTTTCATCACCGAATTCTGATGCCAGAAATAATTGCTGCGGCCAACCGTTAATTTAAAAGGAAAGTCAGCTTCCGGCTCTCTAATGACGGTGGGCTGAGATAAAGTTTTTTCTTCCAGCACAAACCGGAATTTAGCCTTCTTTTGTTCTGGCAGAAGATAGTCTGTCCCTTCAGGATGAATTTCATCAACCGGCCACTTAAGCCCCAGAGAGGATTCAAGCTTTTCGTAGGTCAGAGCAGCGTACTGAGGCACAACCCGGCTTATCTCAGCCATGACCTGTTCGGCTGACTCATACTGCCAGTCATGCCCCAGGGCTCGAGCCAGACTGGAGAGTATTTTCCAGAGCGGCTGAACTTCCGCCAGCGGTTTAACTTTCTGACGGTTTAACTGCACCCGGCGTTCAAAATTGGTGTATGTGCCGTCAGCTTCCGCGTAACTCGGCCGCGGAATGATAACATTTGCCAAACGGGCAAAAGCATTCTGGTAGGCACCGAAATAAACGACCAGCTCCAGCTCCTTAATCCTGTTGACCTGCCTGATTATTTCTTCGTCGTGGTCTACTACCATCAGGGCTTGCAATGATTTATTTTCAGCCAGGCTGGCACTGACGCTCCGGCCTGGAGTCCGGCTGATCTTTGTCTCCCAGAGTGTCTCAAGTTTTCGGCAGTTGTTTTCATCGGAAGCTTCAAGGTAGCCTGGGAGAAAAGTCGGGGAAAGCCCCATATCATAACTGCCCAGGAGATTGCTTATGCCGGTAACCGGAATTATTCCGCCTTCACCCTGACCCAGCTTTCCAGTCATGAGCATCAGGTTGAATAAAGCAGCCATGGTCCGGCGGTCCAGGCTCTGCACACCGGTGGGATAAAAAACATAAGCCAGTTTTGCCGCGGAAAGCTTAGCGGCCAGTTCCGTCAGGGCCTCAAGGGCGACACCGGTAAGAGCCAGAATTTCCTCTAAATTAAGGCTTTCCAGATGACTCAGGTAGGCCTGATGATTTTCTGTGCGTTCAGTCAAATATTCAAGATTATACTTCTTTTGTTCATAAATTATTCGGGCCAGGGCTTCAACCACTAAAGACATGCTCCCTGGTGCCGGGCGAAGATGAAGCCGGCTGAGCCGGGCCATCTGAGTCTTTCGGGGAGAAATGGTGGCCACAAAAGCTCCAGCTCTTCTCGCTCGATGAATCTCACTGGCCACAATCGGGTTCTGCTTGGTGAGGTCGCCTCCTGCCACCAGGATAAAATCAGCCTGCTTCAGTCTGGATAAGGAACCGGTGGCCGCCGGCCAGCCGCAACCCTCAAGCAACACCCGGGCACTTTCTTCCTGGCCGGCATCAGAGGCCAGGCTTAGGTTATTGCTTTTCATCACCGCCCGGGCAAACTTGCCAAAAAGATAGTTGTCTTCGTTAGAAGCCCGGGGAGAGGCCAGAAAAGCAATTTCCTCACCAGAAAGTCTCTGGAGTTTTTTGGCTACAAAGTCAAGGGCCTCATTCAATGAGACCTGACGGAGCTGGCCGTTTTCTCTGATAAAAGCGCTGGTAATTCTTTCTTCAGTTTGCAAAAGCTCGTGGATGTGCCAGCCGCGCACACACAGCCGGCCCTGACTTAGCGGGTGCCCGGGCAGAGGATAAACTCCCCGGACCCGCCCCTCTTCTACCTGAAGAAGATGCCCGCAGCCAGTCCCGCAGAAATTGCAGACACCTCTGTAGTAAGACACTTTTCTCTCCTTAATTGCTCATCTTCGGAGAAGCTAAGTTTTTTCTCCCCTGTCAATTAGAATGAAAAATACCAGAAACCAGCCCTCTTGTAAACAGTCTTAACAGTTTCTGGAGATTAAAATTTTCAAAAGATAGACCACGTTGTGCAGAGTTGACAGTCCGCCCAGAAATCTTTCCTTGATCATGCCTTTAGGCAGCTCATCCACCGTGGTTTTTATCTCGGAAAGAGAAGCCTGAAGCTGGACAAAATATTCCTGGAGTTTATCTCCATAAGTTGAAAGCCTGAAGGTCTCTAGCAGGCCAGAGGCGGCCTCTGGTTTATCAAAGGCTTGCCGGAAAAATTCTTTGACTTCTTCCGGAAAATCATTGAGGGCTTTCTCCAGCAGACAGAAGCGGGTTAATTGATAACCCAGCCTAACCTCATCTAAGTTCCGCTGGACAAATTTCTCCGGATAGCGCTCAAAATAGGCCTGGCCCAGAGCCATCAGGTCTTCAGTCGTCAGAGAAAAATTTCCCCCCAGGCTTTTGACCTCAGCAAAGAAATCTTCCAGGTCCGGGGCTGTGCGGAAGAGGTCGGCCAGATTTTTGCTCATGTGGCAACTTCACCAGGAAAAAAGGCCAGAGTCAGTTTTTGGGCCGGTGTTTTTCCAGCACACTCAGAAGAAGGTCAAAATTAACCGGCTTCTGGAACACCCCGTTAAAGCCGAGCTCATCCAGCCCGATGGTTCTGGCGGTAGCTTCACCGATGGTGCTTAAGAGGAAGACCGGGAGTTCTGGACGCTCTTTCTTAATCACACCCGCCACCTTGGCTCCAGCATCTATGTCTTCCATCATCATATCGCAGAGGACAAGGTCTGGCTTAACCTGGCGGAAGAGTTCCAGGCCCTCTTGGCCGCTGAGAGCCGTGAAAACTTCATACCCGCTGGCTTCCAGGATAGCCTTGACAGAAACGCAGATGGCCGGGTCATCATCTATTACCAGGACTTTGGTTTTATCTGGCATTGGTTCCTCCTGAAATTATTAGAGATATTTATAACATACTGGATAGATTTTATAAAGTAGTCTAAGCGACAATTTTATTGGGCAGGTTTTCTTCGGGCTTTGTAAGACCAGGCCAGCACTCTAAGTCTTTATCGCCTGATCCACGAAAGGCTAATCTTGACCAGAGGAAAACCCGGCCCGGAAAGTCGATTAGCCCAACAAACAAGTTTATCCGGTCAGAAGGCAGGCTGGAGAAAGAATTAAATACTACTAATTTAGTAGGAATTGGGAGAGCCAAAAATTTATTCCCAGGAGCTACATTTGCCGGCGGGGAAAGAGAATAAAAATGGCGGGGCCGACGAGGCTCGAACTCGCGACCTCCGGCGTGACAGGCCGGCGTTCTAACCAGCTGAACTACG
>JBBIRN010000026.1:0-15442 GCA_037441785.1 Candidatus Aminicenantota bacterium
AGGTTTAAGGAACCAGGAATCTCTCATTTTTACCCACAATATAGCCGGATGAGCCAGAAAATATTATCTGAAGGAAATGTCATTCGCAGGGTAATTAATAGGAGAGTAATTAAGAGTAAATAAATTCCCAGCTCTTTTATCTTTTTATTCGCTCGACCTAGTTTGAAACACAGGCTTTATATTTTTCGCAACTTTTCTTTTTTTTATTTTTTGTTTGTCTGCTCCTTTTTCAGCTATTAAAAAATTTGTTAAAAATTTTCTATAAAGCCTCAGCTACCTGGATAAATTGGCCAATGATGTTAAACAGCTGCCAGATCTGTCATCCTGACTCCGCCCGCAGAACGGCCGCCAGAAGCTCCCGATTTCTTCTTCACCTAAAAAAACAATTTGAAGCCTGACCGGCGGAAAAATATAATGAACCTGTGAGTGGAGGAAACATGAAAAGAGTTTTGCTCATTAACTTTCTAATTGTTCTGGGCCTGGCTTTGCTCCTGCCGCCTGCTCCGCTGACTGCCCAGCAGGAAGAAATCAGGCTGACGGTCTTTTATCCCTCTCTCGGCACCGTGCGCAACCTTCAGGCCCTACGCGAGAAGGGATTTATTTCCATACCTAACCTCAAAGTTACTGGCGTCTACCACGTGAAAGAAGCCACCAATTACGAAGAAGTCAAACGCTACGTGGCCGAAAACAAGCTTGATTGGTTCAGCTTTCATCCTGTTTCTGCTGACCTTAACGAGAAAAACCTTTACCGGGCAAACCAGGCCACACCAGAGTTTGAAGAAATACTTAAAAACTCAGATGGAATAATCTTTTTTGGCGGGCCGGATATTCCGCCAGCTGTTTACGGAGAAAAAACCAGCCTGTTGACGGTGATTGAAGACCCATACCGGCACTATCTTGAATGCTCGGCCATTTTCCATCTGCTGGGTGGTTACCAGGACGAAAAATACCAGCCGCTGCTGGAAAAGAAGCCGCAACTGCCTGTCCTGGGCATCTGCCTGGGAGCGCAGAGCCTGAACGTGGCCACAGGTGGAACTCTTATCCAGGACATCTGGAGCGAAGTCTACGGCCAAAACAGCGTTGAAGACATCATCGCCCTGGGACCGGAGTGCTGGCACAACAACCCTTTTGTCAAGCTTTACCCCCTGGAGAAACTGACGCCTTATAATTTTCACTGGATAAAATTGCTGCCCGAGGAGTTTTTCGTCCGGGTGCTCGGCTTTTCTGAAAAAGACCGGCCGCGCATCCTGAGTTCCCATCATCAGGCTATGAAAAAGCTCGGCCGCGGGTTTAAGGTCGCCGCCCTTTCTCCCGATGGTCGGGTGGTGGAAGCCATTCACCACACTAAATACCCGAACGTTCTTGGCCTCCAGTTCCATCCGGAAAGCTACCGCCTGTGGGATGAGAAGCTCTCTATCAGGCAAAAGCCCGAAGACGCACCCGGGAGCTACTGGGACATTCTGAAAAACAACCCACCAAGCCTGGAATTTCACCGGAGAATCTGGAAGTGGTTCTCAGATAGCATGGTCAAGGTGTCTCACCAGAACGTCCGAAACTGAGGGCAGCAGAATCGGGAAAACTATTTTTAGCGGATAATGCCATTTAAACTGCCCAGGCCGGGCAATGAATTTTAGCTTTTCTTCCGCTTTTATTTCGCGGTCTATCTCTTCAGGTGGCGTCCAGGCTGCACCTCTCCTTATTTTTTCTCTCCCTTATCTTCATCCTTAAAAAAAGGCCACAACCTGCCCTTTGCTTTTCCTTAAAAAACCTGTTGAATTCAGCGCTTTTTTGCCTGAATAATTCGTCATAAATACCTGGTTTTGTTCCAGCCTTGAGCCACCTTTCTAAAAACAGGGTTTTAAAAACTTTCTATGATTTTTTTGTCAAAGGACAGGATCAGTCCGGCGTATTAATTTCAGAATAGCTTTATAACGCTTTTCACATCTCATAATTTGTTGTTAATGAAAGATTGACAGCTGTTATCAGGCTGAGAAATCAGCAAACTTTTTACCGCACCAACCGCATTTCTCTTGAGAAAAATTTCTTAAACTGTTATCTTAAACATACTCCATAAAGGAGGAGAAAAGATGCGTGAGGCGAACCTGTTTTTTCTTTCCCTAATTTCTCTGTGCGCCATAATTCTTATGGTGGCCTGCTCCCGACCTTCTTCCAGCGTGCAAGGGAAAACGTTTGGTGAAGACCTGGAGTTTTTAAAGAAACACACCAGGGTAATCACCCTGAGCTCCCCTGACGGCCAGGCTCTGGTGGCCGTAAACCCCGACATTCAGGGACGGGTTATGACCAGCACCGCAGCCGGCCCAGCGGGCTTGAGCTTTGGCTGGATAAACCGGGACCTGATTGCTTCCGGTGAAAACAACCCGCACATAAACACTTTTGGCGGTGAAGACCGGTTCTGGCTTGGCCCTGAAGGTGGTCAGTATTCTCTGTTCTTCAAAAACGGCTCACCCTTTGACCTTGACCACTGGTTCACACCCGTACCCATTAACGAAGGTGGGTTTGACCTGGTTTCCCAGGACAGCCGCCAGGTTACCCTGAAAAAAGAGATGAACCTGGTTAATTACTCAAACTTTGAATTCAAGATAAAAGTTGACCGCATTATCAGGTTGCTGGATAAAGATCAGATAGAAAAACTCGGGATACCACTTTCTGATAAATTAAAATGGGTGGCTTTCCATTCCGACAACCAGATCACTAACCTGGGCGACACTCCCTGGAAGAAAGAAACCGGGCTGGTTTCCATCTGGATTCTGGGCATGTTTAACCCCTCGCCCACAACGACGGTAGTGATACCTTTTAAGCCCGGTCCGGAAGAAGAGCTGGGACCTGTGGTCAACGACGCTTATTTCGGCAAAGTTCCGCCCGACCGACTGGTGGTCAAGGATAAAGTACTTTTCTTCAAAGGCGATGGCCAGTACCGGAGTAAAATCGGCATTTCTCCCAAAAGAGTGCTCCCCTTCCTCGGAAGTTACGACGCCGCCAACCGGGCTCTGACCATTGTCCACCTGACCCTGCCGGATAACCCGGCTGAACACAGCTACGTGAACTCCATGTGGGAAATCCAGAAAGACCCATATGCAGGAGACGTGGTCAACAGCTACAACGACGGGCCCACCACCCCGGGCGGCAAACCGCTGGGGCCATTCTACGAGCTGGAAACTTCCTCTCCCGGCGCCCAGCTCAACCCCGGTGAATCTCTGAGACACGTGCACACGACCATCCACCTGCAGGGAGAAGAAAAAGAGCTGGACCGGATAGCCCAGAAAATATTCGGCGTAACTCTGGAGGAAATCAAGACCGCTTTTAAAAAATAAATTGACGATTTGCCTTAAAAAAAAGAAGAAACAGTTCATTAAAAAATTAAACATAGAATTAAAATTAAGTTAGGTTTAAAATTTTGACGGTCGGCTGTCCGGATTAATGAAACCGGTTAAGCCAGAAAGTTATTTCTGGCCAGAATTCCTGACTGAACGGAGATGAACTTGCTGCCAGACAAATTAGTTTTTGAGCCTTCCCTTCAGCAAGCTTCTATCCTGTTCATCAATCAATTCAGCGGGCTGTGAGAGACTGCCCTGAACCTCTGCCTGGACTGAACTCCTTCTTTTAATCATCCGTTTAGATTTTCAGTCAACGAAAGGAGAAAAAAAATGAAAGTCATCGTTCTCGGTGCTGGCCTGGTGGGAAGGGCCATGGCTCTGGACCTGGCCAGGGATAAAGAATTTAAAGTTTACGTGGCTGATATCAACAGAACCCGGCTCAAGGAGCTTGAAGCTAAAGGACTTCTCACCTATGAGCAGGATTTAAGCCAGAAAGATAAACTTTCAGAAATAATTGCTGATAAGGACCTGGTTCTAAACGCCATGCCCGGCTTTCTCGGCTACCAGACTTTAAAAACCTGCCTGGAAAACGGAAAGTCCGTGGTGGACATTGCCTTTTTCCCGGAAGACCCCTTTAGCCTGAACAACCTGGCTCAGGAAAAAGGGCTGACCGCGGTGGTAGACTGCGGCGTGGCTCCAGGTTTAAGCCACATGCTGGCTACCTATGGTTTGAGTCACCTGGGCCGGGGAGAATCTCTGACCATTTACGTGGGCGGTCTGCCCGTGGTCAGACAGTGGCCCTTTGAGTACAAGGCCGTTTTTTCTCCGGCTGATGTTATTGAAGAATATGTTCGGCCGGCCCGGCTCAGGGAGAATGGCCGGTTAGTTTCCCGACCAGCTCTTTCTGAGCCGGAGCTGGTGGAGGTTGAAGGCCTGGGAACGCTGGAAGCCTTTAACACTGATGGCCTGCGCACGCTGCTCAGGACGCTGGACCTTCCAGACATGAAAGAGAAAACCCTGCGTTATCCAGGACACCGGGAAAAAATGCTCATCTTGCGAGAAGCCGGGTTTTTCAGCTCAGAACCAGTAGAGCTCAACGGTCAGAGGATTAAACCGGTGGAGTTTACCAACCGTTTGCTCTTTTCTAAATTAACTCTCGGCCCGGGAGAGGAAGACCTTACGGTCATGAAAGTCCTGGTGACCGGTGAAAAGGAAGGCCGCCAGGTGCGGTTGACTTATGAGCTTCTTGACCGGTATGACCGCCAGAGCGGCATCCACAGCATGGCCCGCACCACCGGCTACACCGCTACCATGGTGGTCAGAGCCCTAAGCCGTGGGCTGCTTCTGGACCGGGGCCTCATCCCGCCAGAATCCCTGGGAAAAAAGCCCGAAGTATTTTCTTTCATCCGTCGCGGGCTGGAAGAAAGAGGTATAATCATAAAAGAGAAAACAGAATATCTCTCCTGACCGCTCTTTTGTGGTTTTCAGCAAAAAAAAATCAGCCCGGGTCGCCCAGAATGGCCCGGGCTGATTTTTATCAGGTTCGGCTTACCAGCTCTGCTGTTTATGAACTCTTCAGGGGAATATTTTTTCTTTATTTCTTTGTCTTCCTGGTTTCCACCCAGTTTTCTAAAAACTTGGTTTCTCCTGAAGCCGGCTTTTCCTGTTCGCTGAGCAGTGATTCAATGATGGCTTTCAGATGAGCATAAGGCAGCGTGCCGATGATCATCCGGTTATTGATGATGATGGTTGGAGTGGATCTTATGCCATAAGGATATCTTTCCGAAGTTTTTTCGTATTCTTTGCCGGTTTCAATAATTTTCTTCACCAGCTCTTTAGTTTTCTCATCCGTCAGAGCTGCTTCCACACCATATTTTTTAGCCAGAGCCAGACGCCACTCCGGGTTTTTGGCTTTTTCAAAATTTCTGAAAATTTCATCGTGAATCTGCGGGAATTTTGACGGGTCGTAGGCCGCCAGGTAGGCCAGCTCGCAAGCCCCGGGGTGTTTGTCTTTGTCCACCACATCATTACACTTCGCTTCCAGCGGGAAAAACTGGAAAGCAATGTTAATCTTGCCCGCGTATTCTTTCTTCAGGCGTTCTAACTGCTTGAACAGGAAAAGACAATCCGGACAGAGAAAGTCGGCATATTCAATTATTCTGATGGGCGCTTCCTCAAATTTTTCCGTGGCTTTGGCTGTCCAGTAGGGGGAAATAAAACTCGGGTTTTTTACCGGTTGTAAACTGTAGAATTCTTTGACAATTTTCGTGGCTACACCTCCTAACTGAGCATCCTTTTTGGCTTCATAAAAAAGATGAAAGCCATAAGCTCCCATGAGCGTGAGCACACCCACGACCACCAGGGGTTTTAATGAGCCCAGGGCCAGGTCTTTGATGAAGCCGAAAAGCCCCCGCGGCTCGCTCTCAATTCCGTACTTCCAGAACAAGTAGAAGTTCAGAAGAGAAAAAACATAATAACCAGAGCAGAGCAAACAAAGGCTTTTCAGATGAAAAACAGAATAAAAGAACAGGGTTAAAACACCGAGGGCATTGGGCAGCGAGAGAAACTTGTTCATCTTTTCCAGGCGGGGTGAAGGCAGAACCGCACCAAGCATGACCAGAATACCCAAGACCAGTCCCCAGTAACCAAGGGGCACTCCCTGAAAATGAGCAATGGAAGAATAGGCCGAGCTATCACAATTAAAAAAGCTGCTGATATCACAAAAGGAACCAGTAAAAATCGTTTCCGGAAAGTTGGCCCGGAAAAAATGGTCTATGGTCAGGAAAGAAGCGACGGCCATGCCCAGCCCGGCCACAAAGCTCCAGAACCTTAACCAGTTGCTTCTGAGGGTCAAACTTTTTTCCATCTGGTTTGTCTCCTGTATCCAATAATCATTTCCAGATTTTAAATCTTAAATCTTACTCTGGGTTCAGTTTTGAATATCATTTTTCCCGGCACCTGTCAATCCCTACTAAATTGATAAGAATAAATTAGAAGTACGGCTGGCATCGAAAATGGACCGCCACCTGAATCTGGTCAATTTCGGCTTAGCTTATTGGCGCAGGTTCAGACCTGGCTCAGACAACAGCTGATTTGATAATTTGGCCTTCGCTCTTTTCTTAAGTCAGGCAGCCAGTCACTTCTGGCGGCCGGCGAATATTTCTTCGGCCTCAGCCGTGTACTTGCCTCCAGGACCGAAAAGAACAAGCGGCGGCAGGATAACAGTGGTCTCAGCCTGAAAACCGCATTCTGCCAGCATGAAATTTGGCGGTTCGTTTTCCCGGGGGAGCACCAGACGTCTGGACTTCAGCCGGAGATTCTGCCTGGCCAGCTCTTCCTCAAATTCCTGGCGGCGCTGGTCAGGGAAAATGAAATAAGCCCGGCCGGTTTCCTTGAGCCAGGTTTTCGTCCAGGTCAGGATTTCTTCCAGGCTGCACATCAGCTCGTGTTTGGCGATGTTTTTCTCCGGTGATGGGCTCAGAAATCCTGTGTTTTTCTTGATATAAGGCGGGTTGGAAAAAATGACGTCGAACTTACGGTACGGATGATACTCACGAAAGTCTTTCTGGATGATGGTTATCCGGCCCTCTAAATTGTTGAGCATCACATTCCGCCGCGCCAGCTCGGCCAGACCAGGTTGAACTTCCAGAGCCACAATATGTCTGAAGGGCTTGATACTCAGCAGGAGAGAAATTATTCCACAGCCGGAACCGATTTCTAAGACCTCATCACCTTCTTTAATCTCTATAAAATCAGCCAACAGTGGAGCATCCACTGAAAACCGAAACCCGTCCTTCCGCTGAAGCACAAGAATTCGGCCTTTATAAAAGGTGTCCAGAGTTTCATCAGGTCGGACTTGCGGGTTAACCTCAATCATCATGGTTCATACCCGTAAGCACTATAATTTTATCATTTTCCACGGTAACCAGTCCACCCTTAATCTTCAGGGTGCCGGCTTGTCCGCTGGCCAGACGGTAGATGATTTCACCCTCGGCCAGGCCAGCGTTTAACGGCCGGTGTCCCGGCCAGATACCAAGATTGCCATCCAGTCCCGGAACCTGTACTTCACTCACCTCAGCTTCCAGCAATAAAGCTGCTGGAGAAATAACTTTCAGGTACAGATATCCAGCTCTTTCCGGGTTCATAGCTTCTTAAGTTCCTCCGCTTTCTGGACTACTTCATCAATGGTCCCCACCATATAAAAGGCCTGCTCCGGTTTGTCATCATGGAGTCCCTCGCAGATTTCTTTAAACCCGCGCACGGTTTCTTCCACCGGCACGTACTTGCCGGGACGTCCGGTAAACTGCTCGGCCACATGGAAAGGCTGAGACAGAAATCTCTGAATTTTTCGGGCTCTGGCCACAATCAGCTTATCTTCTTCCGAGAGCTCTTCAATGCCCAGGATGGCGATGATGTCCTGGAGTTCTTTGTACCTTTGAAGAATTTCCTTAACCCGCCTGGCCACCTGGTAATGTTCCTCTCCCACAATCCTGGGGTCAAGTATTCTGGAGTAGGAAGTAAGCGGGTCCACCGCCGGATAAATACCCATTTCCGTCAGCGCCCGGCTGAGGTTGGTCGTAGCATCAAGGTGGGAGAAGGTGGTGGCTGGCGCCGGGTCAGTAAAGTCATCGGCCGGCACATAAATGGCCTGGACAGAAGTGATGGAACCTTTCTTGGTGGAGGTAATTCGTTCTTCCAGCTCACCGAGCTCAGTAGCCAGGTTGGGCTGGTAACCCACGGCCGAGGGCATTCTGCCGAGCAGAGCAGAGACCTCTGAGCCGGCCTGGACAAAACGGAAGATGTTGTCAATAAAAAGCAGAATATCCTGACCCAGCTCATCCCGGAAATATTCTGCCACGGACAGAGCAGTTAAGCCCACCCGGAGCCTGGCTCCTGGTGGTTCGGTCATCTGGCCGTAAATCAGGGCGGTTTTGTTCAGAACTCCCGAAGCTTTCATCTCCAGCCAGAGGTCGTTTCCTTCCCTGGTTCTCTCACCCACCCCGGCAAAGACCGAGTACCCGCCGTGCTTCTTGGCCACGTTGTGAATCAGCTCCATGATAATAACGGTCTTACCCACACCGGCTCCGCCGAACAGGCCAATCTTTCCACCTTTGAGAAAGGGCTGAATCAGGTCAATGACCTTGATGCCTGTTTCAAACATTTCCATCCTGGTGCTCTGCTGGTCCAGCGGTGGTGGCTGGCGGTGAATCGGGTAAAACTTGGTTGCTTTTATCGGACCCAGGTGGTCAACTGGTTCGCCGATGACGTTCATCACCCGGCCGAGCGTCCCCTCACCCACCGGCACTTGAATGGGCATACCGAGGCTGATGGCTTTCATGCCCCGAGCCAGCCCATCAGTGGGATGCATGGAGACACAGCGAACTTTATAATCTCCGATGTGCTGTTCTACCTCAACCACGATGTCTACGGGCACCGGGACGTCAAACCCTTCGCTGGTGATTCTTATGGCCGTATAAATGTCAGGCAGTTCACCTTCCGGGAAGGCCACGTCCACCACCGGTCCGATGACCTGGACCACCCGGCCAATCTTTTCCACGGCTTTTGGGTCAGGGCTGGTAAATTGTTCCATTGTTTCACACTCCTTGCTGCCTTAAGGCTTCTACCGCTGTCTGTATCTCCAGGAGCTCTCTGGTGATAGAAGCCTGGCGCATCTTGTTGAGTAAAAGGATGAGGTCAGAAATCAACTCTTCCGCATTTCGCGTGGCGTTTTCCATGGCCATCATGCGTGCGGCCTGTTCTGAAGCCTGCGATTCATAAAGATAATGTTGCAGCTGGTAGACCAGATAAAACCGGAGCAGATAATCAATAATCCGGGAAGCTTCCGGCTCCCAGTCAAACTCTGGCCGCAGCAGATTTCGGGCTTCCGCTGTTTCTGGCCTCAAGGGTAGCAGCCTGACCATGGTCAGGCGGGGAGAAATGATAGAGCGAAATTCGTTGTAGAAAACATAAACGGCATCAATCTTATGAAAGTAAAACTGCAGCTTAAGGTAGCGGCTGAGGTCCTGGCTGATTTCTTCCACTTTCTTTTCTACTCTTTCAAAATACTGCTTTTCTACCCGGTAGTTTTGAGAGCGGAAAAAATTCACAGCTTTTTTCCCCACTGGTATGGCCTGAATTTCAACTTCTGACTTTTTTCTCTGCAGGAAGTCAGAAACTAGGTTCAGCAGGTTGGAGTTGAAGGCACCGCACAGTCCCTTATCCGAAGTTATGACCACCACCGCCATTTTCTTTTCCACCCGCGGCTCAAGAAAAGGGTGAACCGGCAGGGCAAAGGCTTCGGTCAAGGAAATGGCCAGCTCTGGAAAGGTATGCCAGAAAGGTCTTCTTTCCACCACCAGTCGGTGGGCCTTTTTATAGCGAGCCGTGGCCACAGTCTTCATGGCCTGAGTTACCTGCTGGCTGTTGCGTATGCTCTGGATACGCCGCCTGAGGTCAATGAGCGCTGGCACCTTTTAACTCCTCCCGGAAAATTTGATTAAACTCCTGCAGGGCCTGGCTGATTTCCTGGTCCAGCTCCATGTCAATCTGCTTCTGGCTGGCGATGGCCTGCAGCAAATGGGGATATTTACTATCAAAGAACTGGTACAGCCTTTTCTCGTAATTTTTAATCACCTGCACAGGAAATTCATCCAGGTAGCCGCGGTTTCCGGCGTAAATGATCAAAATCTGTTTTTCCACCGGCAGCGGATGGTAGGGTTCCTGCTTGAGGATTTCAGTCAAACGCAGACCGCGTTCCAGCTGCGCCTGGCTGGCCCGGTCAAGTTCGGTACCGAACTGAGCAAAAGTCAGAAGTTCACGGTACTGAGCCAGGTCCAGCCTGAGTTTGCCGGCCACCTGCTTCATGGCTTTAATCTGGGCACTTCCACCTACACGCGAAACAGAAATGCCCACGTTGATGGCTGGCCTGATGCCGGCGTTAAACAGCGATGGTTCAAGATAAATCTGACCGTCGGTGATGGAAATAACATTGGTCGGAATGTAACCAGAAACATCTCCGGCCTGAGTTTCTATGATGGGCAAAGCTGTTAGCGAGCCTCCGCCGAGCTCCTCGTTTAACTTGGCTGCTCTTTCCAGAAGCCGCGAATGTAAATAAAAGACATCTCCGGGGTAAGCTTCGCGGCCGGGCGGTCTTCTTAAGAGCAGCGAAATCTCCCGGTAGGAAGCAGCATGCTTGGAGAGGTCGTCGTAGATAACCAGGGCATGCTGACCGTTGTCCCGGAAATACTCGCCCATAGCACAACCGGCGTAAGGAGCTAAATACTGCAGAGCCGAGGGGTCAGAAGCAGAAGCCACCACCACCGTGGTGTAAGCCATGGCTCCGTAATCTTCCAGGGTCTTGATAATCTGAGCCACGGTTGATTTTTTCTGACCGATGGCCACGTAGATGCAGATAACCCCGCTGTTTTTCTGGTTGAGGATGGTATCTACCACAATGGTCGTTTTACCGGTCTGCCGGTCGCCGATGATGAGCTCTCTCTGACCGCGGCCTATGGGAATCATGGCGTCTATGGCTTTTATCCCGGTCTGCAGGGGTTCGCGCACGGGTAATCTTTCTACCACGCCGGGCGCCAGCCTTTCCACGTACATAAACTTATCCGTTTTAATCGGACCTTTATCATCCAGAGGATTACCCAGCGGGTCTACTACTCGCCCGATGAGGGCCGGGCCAGCCGGGACACGGAGTATCTCTTTGGTTCTTTTCACCACGTCGCCTTCTTTAACCAGGTTGGTCTCGCCCAGCAACATGACACCCACAGAATCTTCCTCCAGGTTGAGGGCCACACCGTAAACATTTCGGGGAAAGGTCAGCAGTTCGTTGTACATAACATTTTCCAGGCCGTAGACACGGGCAATGCCATCACCAACCGAAATGACTGTCCCCGTTTCCTTAATGTCCACTCCGCCGGAGAACTCTTTGATCTGTTGCTCAATGATCCTGGTAATCTCATCAGCTTTAATTTGCATGGTCTACCCCTGACTGATAATTTCTTTAAGTTTTAGCAGATGTCCTTTTATAGACACATCATAAAAAATGTTACCCTTTTTCAAAACCAGGCCACCGATGATTTCCGGGTCCAGCCGGAAAGACAGCCGCACCGGTTTTCGCTCAATTTTTTCCAGCGTCTGCCGCAACTTTTCTTTCTCTTCGTCAGTAAGTTCCACGGCCGAGCTTATTTCCATTACCGCAAAGCCGTGTTCTTCAGCCCAGCTGGTCTCCAGTTCTTTCAGGATGTCTTGGAGCAAAGACATCCGCTCATGCTCAACCAGCAGGCTCAGGAAATTCACCATCCGGCGGTCAAACTGGTGCTGCTCTCCTAATTTTTTTATTATCTCCAGCCGCCTGGTTCTGGGGACAAAAGGAGAAGTCAGGCCAAAGTTTACTTCTGGCCTGGTGGCCATCAAATCCACCAGGTTTTTCAGCTGCTGGCGAAAAGCCAGAAATTCTTCTTCTTCCTTTAGCGTTCGCACCAAACCGCGAGCGTATTTTTTAATCAGCGACTGATGATTCATGGAGAGTCCTCAAGCGCTCAATAGCCTGGTTTATAAATTTTCGGTGAAGTTCCGGATTTATTTTTTCCCTGATTCTCTTTTCCGCCAGGGCCACGCTCAATTCAATGGCGTAGGATTTAAGCTCTCGCCGGCTGGCCTGCACCAGGGAGTCAATTTCCTCGCGGGCCAGTTTTCTCAGACGCTCTGCTTCCCGGGCTGCTTCCTGAAGCAATCTTTCTCTTTCTCTCAGGGCCTCCTGCCGGGCCTCGTCTTTCATTTTCTGGACTTCCGCGGCCAGGCTCTGCAGGCGTTCCCGTGTTTGCTCCAGCCTCTGTCTGGCTTCCTGTTTTTCTCTTTCAGAAGTTTCCAGGAGACTGGCCACTTCCAGGGCTTTCCGGGTCAGGTACTCTTGAAGTGGCTTTTTCAAAAGATAAGCCAGGCCACCAAAAAGCACAGCAAAATTAATCACCTGACCGAGGAAAAGGCCAGTGCTTCCGTGTTCCGGCTCTTCTCCGGCCTGAAGCAGACCAGAAGTCAGCAACAAAAACAGCAGCAAAAGATATAAAACAGGTTGACTTTTAAACCGCGCTTTCAATGGAGTATTTTCTCCTCCAGTTCTCTGGCTAAAGATTCCACTCTCTGGTCGAGTTCCATTTTCAACCTGTCCACCTGCTCTTGCAATTCCTGTTGGGCTGATTGGACCTGTTTTTTAACTTCAGATTGCATTTCCGAGATCAGGCGTTCTTTCTCGGCCAGGGCTTCAGAAACTATTTTTTCCCTGACGGCCTGAGATTCCTGTCTAGCCTCTTTTAAACTGGCTTCCACCTGCCGGAGGTGTTCCTCATACTCACTGACGGCCTGCTGCATCTGCTGTTCATTTTCCTTCAGGAGGCGTTTCCTTTCGGCTCGAATTTTAAGGTAGGGTCGGAAGAAAACCCTGTTTAAAATGAGGACAAGTATCCAGACTAAAACGAAGACTGCTAAAGCCGTCAGGTCAATCTGCAGCAACGTAAGAACCTCATCACATTATAGGTAAAAAATTTAGCACTAAAAGAGCCTAAAAGCAACCTTACGAAGATAGACAGAAAAGACTGTCTTCAAGACCTCCGGTAATCTAAAAAGAACTTTTTTGCTTCTCCCACGAGATAAAGGGAGCCAGCGATGAGAATCGGAACCTGGCCTTCAGACAAGGCCAGAGCCAGACTCAGAGCCTGAAAAACATCTTCTTCCAGAAAATATTTCCCGCCAAATTCCGGTAGCTTTCTGGCCACTTCCTCAGGAAGGGCGGCTCTCTCTACCGGCGGTCTGGTCAGGACAATCCTGGAGGCCAGAGGGAAAAGGTAGCGGGCAATTTTTTCCACTTCCTTGTCTTTCATCACGGCAAAAACCAGGATTAACGGTTGGTTGACGAATTTTTTCAGGTAATTGCTTACCGCCCTGGCCCCTTCTTCATTATGACAACCATCCATAATGATTAAAGGCGTGTGGCTGACCACTTCCAGACGGCCTGGCCATTCTGTCTGGCTGATACCTTTGAGAATCTTTCTTTTTTCTATCTTCCAGCCCTGTTTCTTTAAAACCTCCAGCACGGAAATAGCTATGGCTGAATTTTCACCCTGATGAAACCCGGGCAGCGAAGGAGAAAAACGGTAAGTCTGGTGCTCCGTCTGATAAACAAAGGTCATCGGCCAGGAATCTTTTTCCAGAGAGAGTTTTCTTCCCCGACCGAATACCTCTACCAGCGGCGCAGATACTTCCTGACATTTTTTTCTGATGACCCGGGCTGCTTCTTTATGCCGGGCACCAGAAACACATGGCTTCCCAGGCTTGATGATGCCGGCTTTTTCTCCGGCTATCTTTTCAATCGTCTCCCCCAGGTATTGCTGATGGTCATAAGAAATACTGGTAATGACCGCCACTTCCGGGTCCACCACGTTGGTGGCGTCATAACGTCCTCCCATGCCCACTTCCAGCACAGCCATCTCCACTTTCTTTTCCCGGAAATGAAGAAAGGCGGCCGCGGTGAGTATTTCAAAATAAGTAAGCTGGCCCGTTATCTGGCCCTTTTTTTTCAGCTTTTCTTCTTGGCGCTTGATTTCTTTCAGCCAGAGACCAAGGTCTTCCGAGGAAATCATCTGACCGTTAACTCTAATTCTCTCCCGGACGTCAACCAGGTGGGGAGAGGTGTAAAGGCCGGTCTTGAAGCCATGTTCCCGCAAAATGCGTTCCAGCATGGCACAGACCGAACCTTTGCCGTTGGTCCCGGCCACATGAATCACCGGAAAGGCAAATTGGGGTTGGGCCAAAGAATCCAGGAGGGCTTTTATGTTTTCTAGTCCCAGGCGAATACCAAAAAGCTGAGCCTGGTTTAAATACTTAAAATAACTGGCAAAAGACATGCTGGTTTATTCTGGCCGGTTGAGAAAAAGCCTCAGAGCCTTAATCAGGTAATTTCTTAAATACTTGCGTTCCACCACATCATCAAGCATGCCGTGAGCGAGAAGAAATTCCGCTCGCTGAAAACCTTTGGGCAGCTTTTCTTTGATGGTCTGTTCAATGACCCGAGGTCCGGCAAAACCAATCAGGGCGTTCGGCTCGCCGATGTTGATATCACCGAGCATGGCAAAACTGGCCGTGGTGCCACCGGTGGTGGGGTCAGCCAGCACCGAAATGTAAGGCAACCGGGCTTCACCCAGACGGGCCAGGGCAGCTGAAGTTTTTATCATCTGCATCAAAGACATCATACCTTCCTGCATCCTGGCTCCACCGGAGCAGGAAACAATAATCAGGGGCAATTTTTCTTCTACTGCTTTTTCCGCGGCCCGGGCCACTTTTTCCCCGACCACCGAGCCCATGCTGCCACCCATAAAGCCGAATTCCATGGCCAGGATGATGACCGGAATACCGCCCATGGTTCCCCGGGCCGAGATGATAGCATCAGCCAGGCCGGTCTTTTTCTGGCTTTCTTTAAGCCGGTCTTCATACTTTTGCTGGTCTTCAAAATTCAAAAAATCCACCGGGTAGATGTGGTCATCAAAAGTCTCATACTGGCCGTCGTCAAACAGCTGTTTTAATCTTTCCCGGGCACTCAGACGAAAATGGTAATTGCAGGCAGGACAAACGTAAAGGTTGTCAATGATATCCTGCTTGTAGAGAATCTTCTGGCAATTATTGCACCTCGTCCACAAGCCTTCGTTCATCATTTCCTCCTTTGATTTCTGGACTCCCGGTTAAGAATCAGTTGACTTTCCCGGAAACAATTTTTACCACCGTGTCCAGGTCAGGCAGGGTGTCCTCAATGTAATCTTCTGAACTTAAAAGTTTGTTGACCGTCTCCAGAAATGCCTCCGGGTTAACCGGGCTTTCAAAAAATTCCGAAGCCCCAAAATTAGTCAGGGCCTCATGCCTTATCTGGGGCCCTTTGTAAACGCGGGTTATGATGATGACCGGAACTGTGCCTTTAGACTCCTGGAATATCTTTTTGGTCAGTTCAAAGCCATGGAGTTTGGGCAGCATGGCTTCCAGAATGACCAGGTCTGGTTTCTCCTCTTTAAACAGGTCATAACCCTGGGCGCCGTCAGACGCTTCTATAATCT
>JBBIRN010000027.1:0-8817 GCA_037441785.1 Candidatus Aminicenantota bacterium
TATAAGAAAATAAATAAAAAAAGTTATAGGAAATCAAAAATGAGAAAGAAATTTCGTCTGAGTTTTTTAATCCTTCTAACATTTATTATGTGGCTGAATTTCTGGCCTTCAATTTTAGCCAGCTCCTCTATTGGGCAGTTGCAGGAAAAAACCGGCACTCCAGCCGCTCAAGCTCAGGAGCAAAAACCGCCGCTGGAAACCTTCATTGACAGCCTGGACCAGGCTTTAAGCAAGCTGGGCAATAAAAAGATGGCGGTACTGGCTTTTGAATCACTGGAAGGGCCGGACTTGGAAAGAGAAGCCGCCGTGGCTTCAGAAAAATTGGTTCAGGCCCTGGTTAATTCAGGCCGGTTTGAGATAGTGGACAGAGCTTTCCTCAACCTGAAAAGCGTCGGCGAATTAAACCCGGAAATAGCTTCCAGGTGGACAAGCAACCTTGGTCTCGGAGCTATCATTGCCGGCACAGTTTGCCGGGGAGCTGGAAATGAAGTTGACATCAACCTGAGGGTGATAAACCTGAAGACGCTGAGCATCATCCTGACGGGTCAGCTCAAGATGAGGCCTACCGGTGCCGCCGGTTCGCAGCCAGGCGCACAAGCTAACCAGGGAGTCGCCGGCCAGGGCCGGGCAGGCGTGGCGACAACCAATCCTCTCTATGACCAGCTCCAGCAGAAAATCGCCGCCCTGGCAGCTTCAAGGATGGATGCCCAAAGCAGAGAAAAACTGATAATGGAGACGATCGGTGAAGCTTTTAAAGCCACCCCAAAAACGAAATACAGCTATGCCTATTTCTCCTGCGGGATGGCTCCGGCTGTTTGTCAGCAGTTTGGCCTGCAGGACGGGTTTTACAAGATTTTCTTTGACGATGAACTTGTTCTGACCGTGGACAGGCAGGGCCGCATTCTGGAATGCTACTATTACGGCAAGAATCATCCCCAACGGCTTGATGTCAGACCAGAAGAAATTTTAAAAGGCAAAACCTGGTGACAAAAACTGGTGACGTTCTACTATGTCGCTGAATTTTAAGAAACAAAGGACGTTCAGAAACCAGAGAGAAAGGAGGGAAATTCTACTCTGTCCCCCGATTTTCCTGGAGAAAATCAGGAAATATGTATCATGTCACCATTTTTTATCATGTCTCTATTTTTAAACGAAAATTAGGAGACACGTAGGTCCTCCCCCACTTTGTCCCCTATTTCACAAATAAAAAAATGGAAATATAGTTTGTGGGGCACACATAGTTGTCCCCCCACAACCCCGCTTTTGCCGAGGGCCCACGCCTCCATCGCAGCCACAGCCGCAGCGTAGCCCGCCAGCTCATTTTTGCACCAGCATCTACTCCTTACTCGTTTCCCCTACTTCTTTGCGCCTTTGTGTTCCTCAATCAGTTTGTTCCAGTTCAAACGGACCGCCAGCATGTTTGGCGCCAGTATCTCAACATAACGATTCCGGCGCAGGATGTAGAACGACTCAGGCCACTTCAGGCCCAGCTTTTCTTCAACCTGACTGACAGCCTGACCCAGCTGCACAGGAACCATTATGCCCGCTGAGCGGCAGGCATTAAACCAATCACCGACATGGTTGAACTGCTCTGGTTTGAGCGGAAAAAGTTCCATCTCCTTGTCGGGCTCAAATTGTCCGGCGCTGCCTGAAATTATCCCACCTGGCAAATAGTCTTCTTTAAAGTAGTCTGCTTTAGAGTAGACCTTTGGAAGCTTTAGAAGAAATGCATTAACCTGGACAAGGAATTAAAATATTCCCAGCTAAATTTCAGGACCGGAGAGTTTCTGGAACATAAAAATATATTTCTTCGCAAGGCCGGATAATTTTAACAATTCGATCAATTAATTTCGGCTGATAAAACCCTTCTTGGCAGCTTCAATGGCCAGGCTAAAAAGATGTTAGTATGCGTTTTGATAAACAGGGGATTAATGTGGTCAGGCGGTCAAAAATGGCAGACTGGCCAGCGGGTAACTAATACGTATTTATCGCGAAGTATCCTGGACAAATTTTACTTCCTTAGGTTTTAGCTCATACGGTGATTTTTTACCTATGCCCAGCTGACAGTGCCAGTTGTTTCCCCAGGCCAAAAGTGCTCCTTCCCTCGTAATAACCAGGCTGTGATTCCCACCGAGAGCTGCGGTAGCGATGTTTTTTAACCAGTCCAGCTTTAACGGTGGGTACTTACCTCGCCCTTTAAGCAAAGTACCGATTTCATTAACCGAACCATCTCCGAGTTGCCCGGAAGTATTCAACCCCCAGGTCCAGGTCTTACCCTCTTCATCCACCACAATAACATGTGTAGCTGATGGTCCGCAATAAATTTTCTGGACTGGTGGCAATCCTTCAATTTTTGTGGGCAGGACGCTAAAAACCACAGCTTCAGTATTAAACTGTCCAACAGCCCACAGCGTACCATCCTGCTTGAGAAAAAGGCTCATAGAATGACCAGCAGCAATCTGTTTAACTCCGGTTAATCCCGCTATTTTGTAAGGCTTATTTCTGCTGAAATAAATGCCGCCCCGTCCGTCTCCAAGCTGACCGCGGCTGTCACTGCCGAACGTCCAGACTGAACCATCAGCATCCAGCACCACAGCATGCCTGGCTCCAGCGGCAATTGCTCTAACAGCAGAAATTTCCACCCGCAAGTGGTAAGGTATGGCCCGCGCATGCTGCCCAACACCTAAATTACTGGTATCAACACCCAACTCTCCGTTAACGTTAATCCCCCAGGCATAAAGTGTCCCATCACGAGTTAGAGCTAGGCTAAACCCTTCACCTGCAGCCACAGCCACTATGTCAGATAAACCTTTAACCTTAACTGGTACTCCCTCCCCGTAAGGAAATTTATCCTTTCTTTCACCATTTCCCAGCTGACCAAAATAGTTGTTTCCCCACGCCCAGACATTGCCATCCCTGTCCAGGGCGAGGGCATGATTCCAACCGGCAGTAATGGCCACTATGTTGGAAAGATAAGGGATTTTTTGGGGAAGATGATGTATGTCCTGATAGTCGCTACTTCCCAAACCTAATTCTCCATTCCCGTTAAATCCCCAGGAAAAAACTGTGCCGTCAGACATCAGTGCTAAGCTAAAATCCCAGCCCGCAGCCAGAGCTACAACCTGAGGTCGGTCAACTGAAGACCAGGCCATGATGGGAATTAGGAGAAGAAAAAATAAGGTCAAACAGGTGACTAATAGATTCTTTAGCTTGGTCTGGGCTAAATCAGATCGGCTTTTAAGATTATCACGGACTTGCCTGCCAGCAAAACTTTCTTGTATCCGCCAGGGCTTTTTGCTTTGAAAATTGAACTTTATTTTTTGAATTTCTTTTCTTAGCATTTGCTATTTTGGTTTTTTCGTTCTTAAACCATAGTTGGCTATCTCAAGACTACCTGCTTTTTTAGCACATTGTTCTTTAAGTTCTTTTCTTGAATTTTTTCAGGAGCTTTAATTTCTGCTGTGACATTAAACCTCCCCATTTGCTTGGGTTGCCAGGTAACCCTGATTGTCTCTATAGAATTTTCTTTCAAAGTGAGCGTTTTCTTTTCTTGAAACCCATCATCAGCGCTAATCTCAAGGAGACATCCTTCAACCGCTATCTTGGAATTATTTTTCACCCGCACTGTTATTTCAACGGGCCTTCCCTTTACGGGGGTTGACACGCCAAGGCTGGAAAGGACTAAATCTAGGGTGTCCTCTGCATTTGAGGTGTTAGCTGGAGTAGTTGTAAAAGAAGATGAAGTAGTGGTGGTGGCGGTAGCACTGCTTAAAGATATGGTGGTGTAGGTATCAACAGCTTCATCCGGTGGATAACCTGCCCAGTTACCTTCGGAGTCCTTCCCGCAGCAACGGAAGTAATAGGTCGCTCCGTCAACTCCTGTAAATTCTTTGGATTTTAAGGTGGTATTCGTGAGCCAGTTGACCCAGGGGCCACCTTTCTCTTTTTTGTACTGAACGTTGTAGGTTACAGCACCAACACCATCCCAACTCACAGTAAAAGTCTTGCTGGTCTGAGTTCTGGGCAGCGGTTTAATGAAAGTAGCGGCTTTAGAAATGACTACTCTCGTATGAGCATCTCCGGCATTATCCGAAGGATATTCTTCCCAGACACCGTAAGAATCTTTGGCTCTGGAGCGAAAGTAATAAGTTTTTCCATTAACCAAGCTAACGCCCTGGGGTGGGAAAACAGCCTCTGTTTTGGTAGTATCTTTCAGCCAGTCTGTCCACTCACCAGAGAGTTCTACTTTATACTGAACATCATAAGCTACAGCCTTGTTACCGGTCCACTTGACGGTGAAATTCATATAGGCCGGATTGGGCGGTAAGACAACGGGTGGATGAATTTCTGCTGGCAGGGAATTTACCTTGGATGTGGCCTGGGGACCTAAAGTTTTAGCCCATTTCATTTCTGAGTAATCATGGGTTGTACCGCGAACATAAGCAATGATAAAGTAATATTCAGTCTGAGGTTGAAGATCAGTAACATTGCAACTGGTGGCGGATGGCGAATTCAAACTCATGTAAAGCGTGGAATTGCTCTGGCCAAAATATTGATCGGGCAAAGTCGTCTTGTGCACCTCATAGCGGGTAAAATTTTGGCTGCTGGCAACAGGGTCCCACTCCAGTTTCATTGAGGTTGGGGTAATTTCTGTTATTCTAAGCCCAGAAGACGTGTTTATAGACGTAAAGGTATCCGGGACATTAGAATATTCTTCCCATACCCCATTTTGGTCTTTAGCCCGGCAGCGAAAATAATAAGTGTGGTTGTTTAAGCCGGTAAATGTTTTGGAAGTCTGAGTGGTGTTGGTGACCCAGTTTTGCCATTGGCCAGTGGCTCCGTCCTTAAATTGAACGTCATAGGCCGTGGCATTCGTGCCTGTCCAGCTCACAGTGAAAGATGTGTTTTTTTGAGTATTAGGGAGGGGAATAACATAAGAACTGGCTGTTGAAACAGGCGCTGGCGGAGAACCCACGAAATCTATATTGGTGACGTCACCTTCAAGGTTCACTGATCTAAAGACCGGAGAAAATACCCAGTTTTGATGCTGCACTTTAACAGAATAATTTCCAGGGCCCAATCCCGAAAGGACATAATTGCCGGCGTTGTCAGTAATTGCATAAATATTATCCGCAATATAGACTTTGGCTCCTGAAATCGGATTGTTATTATTATCTTTTACCCGCCCTGAGATCGAGTAGAGAAGAGCAATTTTAGTAAAAGTATCGGGTTGAAGATGCTCAGGCTCCAGTTGGTTACTGGCATTTTTAGCCCGGCTTCGGAAATAATACACATTGCCTTCACTTCCCTGACTGGGAACGGTGAAAGTGGCCGAGGTGCTGGTAGTATCTACTAACCAATCTTGCCAATCTGACCAGGAAGCAGGCATGTAGCTACTAGCCGGTTTGTATACTCTATATTGAATGGTGTAAGTCCGAGCCTCAGAGTTCCCTGTCCAGCTTACGTTGAAGGATAGGCTATGCACCTTATCTGGAAGAGGATTGACCAAAGAACTAGGTGGGCCAGGAACCAAAGGAATTTCAAAAGAAAAGCTGGGCCCGTTTATCATCACTTCTCCTACTGATTCCCAGATATCTTGCGGAGTACTAACCTTCTGGCCAGCCACAGTCAAGGTCATTCCCATTTGTCTAAAAAGATTAAAGTGATAAGATAGGTCAGAAAAACTAATCTTAACTTTATTGCCAGTTGAAATCTGGGAATGAACATAAACCCGGAAAGAAGCTGTTTCACTTTCGGTATTCCAGTAGAAATAACTTTCACTTACTTTTGAGGCTCCTGTGGCCGTAACCTTTCCTTTCACGAATTTGCCTTCTATTTTCAATCCACCAAACAACTCCAGGGAGGGTGAAGCAAGCTTTAAAGCACCATAAGCAATTTTTGCTTTTAATCCCAGGGTAGCTGTGTTGATCTCAGGAACCAAATTCAGGTAAGGAACGGAATCTCTGGCCTCCTGACTTTCCTCTTTTAGCGGCGTTTTAAAAGCTTTTTGAATGTTAATAGCAGCATCCACCGGCGCATAGAGGTCGTCTATTTCGTCTTGATAATTATATTGCAGCTTCACCTCTGTGCCTAACCTGGAGTCTATTGAATATGGACTGTTTGGCATGTATACGCCAGTTAAGTAAAGCCCGCTTTTTGGCACAGGGGAGGTTCCCTGTATCTTAATATTTA
This sequence comes from Candidatus Aminicenantota bacterium, assembly GCA_037441785.1. GTDB lineage: Bacteria > Acidobacteriota > Aminicenantia > Aminicenantales > Saccharicenantaceae > Saccharicenans. The sequence continues at coordinate 6,193 of JBBIRN010000027.1, forward strand.
TCAGAAATGAATTGCCAATAAAAACCTGGTTTGGGTCATATTCAATGGTAAAGACCACCGGGAACTGGTATTTGAGAATAGTTGAAGTGGCGAAAGCGTATGACCTTATTTTGACACCAGTTGTAGGAATTTCTAACCAGCCGGTATTGGCTTCCCAGGGAATGTTTTTAGTCTGGTCTAAGACAAAATTTATTCTTTGCTGTATTGTTTCCGCCTGGCCGGCAATAAAGGAAGCTAAAACCACTACTATCATAAAAACAAGAATATGCTTTTTCATAAAAGCCTCCCTTCTTAAGGTTGATTGGCTGAGAGGAGATAAAGTCGGCAAGATTTTTAGCCCTTCTTTTTTCTTTGACTCTTCATTTTTTCTTAACACATTAAAAATTTAATTTCAATCTTTAACATTGTCCAAAGCTAATCCCAAGAGCCAGGACATTGGCTGTTGAAAATAAGAAAAGTTGCTAAGGGTTAAGCGGAAAATATCCAATGGGAGTGAAGAGCCAGAGAAAGTGTCATCAGGTGAAACATCACAGGCATAAATTGTAGTTGGGGATATGAGATTTTAAACAAGCTTTTTTAAACCCCGTGCTTCAAGAGATAACAAATCTAGTGAGAATTATTCAGCCCATTTTTTCCCGGAAAGAGTAGCAAACTATTCTCGTTTGCCAGATAACAACTCAGCTTCAAAATCATCCATCACCAGCTCAAGGTTTTCCCACAAGTACTACACCTTTTCCCCTTATAAGCACTGTCTTCATGGTTTTTTCCGAAAACCTTTGCTTCTGAACTGTTTATGCGGATTACCACATCAGAATCACCAGGCAAATCTGGGGTGCCCTGATTGTTTCCTGTTTCCTTGATTATTATTTTTACTGTGTCGCATGAATAAGACCTACTTTGCCAGCCATCGCTGTTCTTAAAAATAATTTTTTCTTCAATTACGCCTGCGCCCTTATCAATATCAATTCGCGACCTGCCGCTGATGCTGTAGAAATGAAATGTGATTTCATCAGCAGAGGGGTTAGACTTCATCAGCGATATTGAATCGTTATTGTGAATAAACAAATAATCCGTGGTCGTATCACCCAAGGCCAGAGGGTAAGAGAAAACACAAATTAAAGTAAAGACCAAAAGACCACAAACCATACTTTTAGAAAAATGCTTTACCAAAGAAAGTTACCTCCTTTCGCTAAATTTTATTATGTTTATTAATATCTTGAACATAAAAAAAGAAAAAAATCAAGTTTTTTCGCTTCTCGTAAAAATCATGGTGGTTTATCGGAGCTATATCAGCTGTGTTTCATTACACAACAGGTGCGCTGAATTCAATAAATCACGAGCACTCCGCGCGCTCCACCCCACGGGGTGAATTTGCCTGACCCTAAAAATCATCTTGGCTGAGCATGACAATTTTTTGCCTTTTTCATAAAATAATAAACTTAGCAAAAGGCCTTAAAGGCAATTTTAAGGATAAATTACGGAACCAGGGAAATGGCAACCTGGCTCAAAAAAGGGCTTAACACCAGCCATGGGCGATGATGAACTGAAGGAAGGTGGACCGAAAAGCGCTACCCAGCCAGCTGGTCAACCGTCAGTCAGCCAGCCGGCAGCGCCAACAGAGGCCGACTACGAGCGAGACCGGCATCTTCTTGATTTTCTAAAAATCCTCCGTCTGACCTTCAAGATGGCCAGCATCTACCACCAGGACCATCCAACGTTTAAGAGAACGATTGACGAGCTGATGACCAGCCTGAACACCATTTTTGCCTACTTCAGCCCTTTAGAAATCGGCTTCAGCCCCAATTCTCTGCTCATCGGAGAAAAGTTCTGGGGAGGGGACAAAACCACCACCGAACTGGCCCGGCTTTTCCACTTCCGCAAAATAAAAAAGATAGTGATTTACCGCGGCCTTAGCGTCCAGGAACTGCTGCGCTTTATCTCCCGCCTAACCTCCCCCATCCAGGAATTTATCCGCCGCGGCGGCGCTCAGGCTATCCTGAAAGAGGAAAACCTCTCCCACATCAATCTGGAAATTCTTGATTACTCCCAGCTTCTCCAGGGCGAAGGCGAGGAGATCAAAGATATCTGGCCCTACCTGCTGATGGAAGCGGTAGCTGAAGACGACCACAACAAGCTGGACCAGTTAGCAGGAAGCTTTGAAAAAGTAGTCGGCCGCTTTAACACCGAAGACCTGACTCAGAATGAAGAACTGCACCGGAACCTGATCCATTTCTTTCACCATCTGCGCGAAACCGCTCAGGACAAATACACTCGCTGCGCCCGGGAGCTTTTAAAATCTCTGATTGCGGCGCGCAAGATACCGCCTGACTCCAAGATTGAAAACCTGAAGCAAATCATTTCCACCCTGAGCGATCAGGACCTGGCTTCAACGATTTGGGAAGAAGTCATCAGCAACGAAAAATTTGATACCATGAGCTTTTCCATCTTCGCCAGAATCATTGACCGCGAGCGGCATAAAACCATAGCCACCACTCTGAAAGAGCTGTTCACATCCGATGAACCCCGAAACAGAAAGCCGGAGGTGGAAAAGAAAATCAAAGCCCTGCTTTACGGAACCTCCAGTCAGATGCTCACCGACATCTACCGTCAGACGCTGGCCAACCT
>JBBIRN010000027.1:8861-10988 GCA_037441785.1 Candidatus Aminicenantota bacterium
ACCATCAGCAGTTAAAAAGAAACTACCGCTTTATACTCCTCAACCTGCTGTCGTGCGAGAAAAAGAAGGAGGCCATCCCGGCGCTTCTGGAGCGAATCCTGGAGGAATGGCCAACCATAACCGAAGAAAAAGACCTGGAGTTCATGCGAGTGTTGCTTACCCTGCTCCAGGAAAAAGCGGCCGGGCTCGCCGGCGAACCTGGTTATGAAAAAATTCTCCTCACCCTTCATACCTACCTGGAAGATTTAACCCTTCATGGTGAAGACTCTCCCGAGCTGGCTGATTTAATAATGATGCTGCCAAAAAGCGTCCATAGCCCGGAAGTTTACTTGAAGCGAATTTTCTTAGAGAAAAAAGTCTCGTTCACAATGCTTCAGGCCTTTTTCCGGTTTTTCCCGGCGCAAATCCCAGAATTCCTGGAAAACCTCAGCCGAAAAGCGGACGATAGCTTCCTGCTGGAAGAACTGGTCAGCAGCTTAAAGAGAATTGACACTCCGGTCAGCCTGAAAACCCTGCAAAGCATCTATCAGGTAGCTGAGCAAAAAGTTAAAGTTCAGGTCCTGAGAGCCATGCAGCAGATGAGCGAGTTTGATGAGACCTTTTTCTATCCCATTCTCAATTCAAAAGACCGGCAGCTTAAGGCCGAGGCTCTGGTGCCTTTAATGAAATACGAGCGGACCAGGTACGTAGCTTTTAACAGACTTTTTAAAGTAGCTTCGCCCTACGGAATCATAAATAAAAAACTAATCCAGCACATTCAGATAGTAGAGGAGAAAAACCTGAAGCAGGCTAAGCCTTTTCTGGAGGAGCTGGCCCGGCGTCCGGATTTCTGGAACCGCCGGGTTCGTCAGGAAGCCAGACGGGTGCTGGAGAAATGGGAAAAGCAGGAGAAAGCGGATGAAAGATAAAATAAAGCTCTGCTTCCTTCTGTTAATGAATACCATTCAGGCCGGTCGCATCTATTCCACCAATCATCCCAAATTTGACGAATTCCTCGACCGGCTCTACGCTAACCTGCAGGAAATTCTTGAGCATAGGAAGGAACTGACGCTGGGTCTGGTCAGCGGCGAGCTGGCCTGGGAAGACGAAATCTTTTTTGACCTGAGCGAAAAACTCAGCACACTGATCGCTTTTCTTGAGGATAACCGCATAGAAAGAATCGTCTTTTCTCAGGGGTTACAGCGTGAGGAACTGCGTCAGTTCATCAGCTTCCTCGTCCGGGCCAGAAAATCAGGTCAGGTGGCCGAGCAAGATTACTCCGTCCTGGAAGGCATCCAGAACATCCGGGCTGGAAGGCTCAGGGCCGCGGTTAAAGGCCTGGAGGCAGAAAAGATAAAAGAGGAACTGAAAAGAAAATACCAGAGTTCGGTGGAAGCCGTTTCCGGTTCGCTTAATCTCGTTCTGGAAGAGCAAGAGATTGATTACCTGGATTTGCGGTTTAACCTTCTTAACATCATGGAAGAATTTTTCGGCCGTCATGAGGAGCTGCTTAACCTGGTAGAAGTCAAGCAGCGCGACCTTATTACCTTCGTTCATCTGCTCAATGTGTCTCTGCTGGTTATGTTTCTGGCTTCCAAGCTCGGTTTTGCCAGGGATGATGTGCTGGATTTGGGCATCGCCGCTCTTTATCATGACATCGGCAAGCTTTACATCTCGCAAAAAATTATCAAGAAAAAAGGCCGGTTGACTGACGAAGAGTTCCAGCAGATTCAGAACCACCCCGTCATCGGAGCTCAGATTCTGGAAAGATACAAAGACTCACTCGGTTATCTTCCTGTGGTGGTGGCTTTTGAGCATCATCTCCGGTATGACCTGAGCGGTTATCCAAAGCTACCTTACAACCGCAAGCCGCATCTGGCCTCTCAGATGGTTGCCATCTGCGATGTCTATGATGCCCTGGCCATCAAGCGTTCCTACAAAAAAGATTATCCGCCCGATAAAATTTACGAGCTGATGATGATGGAAAAGGGCAAGGCTTTTGCCCCAGAATTGTTGGATAAATTCTATCAGTTTATCGGGTTATGGCCAGTGGGAGCCATAGTCGTTTTGAACGACAACAGAGTGGGAGTTGTTCGCCGGGTTAATGAACACGACATAGCCCGACCGGTGGTGGAAATAATAGCCCCT
>JBBIRN010000027.1:11015-15385 GCA_037441785.1 Candidatus Aminicenantota bacterium
CATAGATTTAAGTCAGAACGGAGAGCTGACTATCGTTCAGGCGCTTAACCCGCGGGGGAAGGACAAAAAATACCTGGCGCTGGTCACGCCCTCCAGTACTGCCTTTTAAAATCGGAAGCAGCAAAACAACCAACTGATAATTTTCCCATGGTAAGCGGCAAAAGGAACATTTGATTGGAACCGCTTAGCAGAGAAATCAAAAGGGAAATGGCTTCATTGTTTATAGCCTCGGCTCAAACAAAAAGGACGACGGCGGCCGGATGTCCACGATGACCCAGGCAGTCATGGATAAAGACGACGATTGGTCCTGGCAGGAAAACTGGAAGTGGTAGAAAAAAATTAGAAAATGAGAATCGCGCACCATATTTTGTCACCTGTTTTGTAAAAGATGATGAGTTAAGGTGTCCCCCCTTTTTTTTGGTTTCTCTTGGCGAAAATAAGGGAACGCGTAGGACGTCCCTCGTTTTTAAAAGCGGTAGCCGGTGGTAAGGGAAATGGTGGTGCGGCGCGGGCCATCTTTTTCCTTGACCCGGGAAAACACGCCTTCCACTTTCCAGTGCCTTTTAACATAAAAATTGAAGCCACCGCCAAACATAATTGATTTTATAAAAACCAGGTCGCCGACGTTGCTGATTTCAAACGGCCGGGAGCCTGAGCCGAAAAGAAGATAAACGTAATTTTCCGAGCCAAAATAGCGCCGGCCCTGAGCCAGCCAGGAAAACTCATGACCGTTTTCCACTGAGGAATAATACCCGCGGGCTAAAAAATAATAATCCTTAAAGTAATAGCCAAGACTTCCCAGGGCAATGGAAACATCACTGGCCGGAAAATTCATCTTCCAGTAGCCAAGTGAAGCTTCCAGGCCGCGGTAAAACCCCTGATAAATTTCTAACCACCACGAGGTGCGCGGTAAAGAATGAGCCGGGGTGGCGTAGCTCAAATCAACCAGAGCATAAGCTTTTTTCCACAACTTGGGATAGGCTTCCAGCCCGAATTGATAATCAGTCTGGTTAAAGTAACGCGTATGTGCCACTCTGGGTATAATTGTGAGCCGGCTGGAAGGTCTCCACACCAGAAAAATCCTCTGCGAACCAAAGGAGTTAGCTTCTGAGCTGTAATCATCCGACCGGTACTGAGCCCAGATTTCAAACTTAGCCGCGGCTGTTCTTGTTGTTTCTCTCTCCCTGTCTTTTTCTTTGTCTCTTTCTCTTTTCCATCTTTCTACGCTGGCTTTTAGCTCCCGGGCATCTCCATGGTCAGGTTGCCGCTGAAGTATCAGGTCCAGCGTTTTGAGAGCCGCCTCATAATCTCCGCTAAAAGCCTGGGCTTGGGCCAGAACAAAGCTCACTTCCACATCAGCTTCTTTTCCAGCCAGATAGCTCTGGCAGAGGTCAATAGCTTTCTGGTACTCAGCCCTCTGAACAGCTAACCTGGCTCTTTCCAGCACTGTTTCCCGGTCGTATTCCTGGCCGTAAAAGACGGTTGTGCCAGCAAAAAACAGCAGGAGCAAAACGGTTAAAATCCTTTTTTCTCTATCCTTCCCCATTCTTTCTTTCCTTTTAGAAAATCTACAAAGGCTTTAACCCTGACCCAGGACAGGTACTGCCTGTAAATGATATTCTCAAAAAAACAGAAGGGCAAGAGGCTCAAGACATCCCGGGTCGTGGGATAGCGCCGCAGAGAAAACTCTTCCAGCAGAATGGAACTGAGGGAAATCATCGCTCCCACGCCCACAGCCAGAGCAAAAAACAAGGCTGCATAAAAATAGTTGATGAGGCCGAAAACAGAGCCAGCTATGAAGAAAACATAGCCCAGCAGCTCAATCAACGGTCCTAAAAGTTCAAACAGGAAATAGAACGGCATGGCCAGTAAGCCAGTCACGCCGTAGCGCGGGTGGAAAAGCATCTGCCGGCTGGCCAGCATAGTTTCAATCAGGCCCCGATGCCAGCGGTTGCGCTGATTGGCCAGGGAGCGGAGGTTGGATGGGGCTTCGGTCCAGCAGATAGGGTCAGGCAAAAATCTTACCCGGAACTTCTGCTTTTTTCCATGAAGATAACGCCTCATCCTGACCACCAGGTCCATATCCTCGCCCACGGTGTTTTTCCGGTAGCCACCAATAGCCATCACTACATCTTTACGAAAAATACCAAAGGCCCCTGAGATGATGAGCAGACTGTTGAGGGCCGAAAGGCCCGTCCGTCCCCCGAGAAAAGCTCTCAGGTACTCAATTATCTGAAACCTGACCAGAATGTTTTTAGGGACAGCCATCTTCTTGAGCTGTCCCCTTTCTATTACGCATCCGTTGCTCAGTCTGATGATCCCACCAGCAGCCACGGTCCTGGCCGGGTCTTCCAGAAACGGCCGGACCACTTTCTGCAGAGCATCGCGGTCCAGCACTGAATCGCTGTCCACAGCACAGAACAACGGGTAGCGGCTGAGGTTCAGGCCAGCGTTCAGAGCGTCAGCCTTTTTGCCGTTCTCTTTGTCCACCACCACCAGCCGGGGATAATCAGGGTTGAGGTAAACGCCCCGGATGGGTTTGGTCTCCAGAACCTTCCTGAAAACGAGGTTTACTCTTTTCAGCCGAAAATGCTCTATGAGCTTCTGCAGGGTGGCGTCAGTTGAGCCGTCGTTGACCACGATGACTTCATAGACCGGATAATCCAGAGACAGAAGGTTAGTCACACTCTGGACGATGGAATTTTCTTCGTTAAAGGCTGGGGCGATGATGGAAACCGGTTTAACCAGTGGAGTGGGTAAAATTTCTATGGTTTTCAGCACCAATTGAAGATGCCGGTATCGCAAAAGCTCAAAGACAGCAGTCAGGATAAAAAATAAGTAGAAAGAATTTAGGACCAAAAAATAGACGATGATGGCCCAGGATGAAACCGAAAGAACCAGCTGCAGCACTTCTTTCATGCCTTAAACCCGCTGATGAAATTCCTCGTATTCCAGCAAACCCATGCTGGCCATGTCCGCGGCAAAGCGGTCCGGAGAGTTTGCCGCCACTTGCCTGAGCGCTTCAATTCCGGGCTCACCCATCAGCAGCAGGGCTTCTTTGGCGTTAAGCCTGACATGCCAGAAAGGAGAACTGAGGGCCTCAACCAGAAAAGGAATGGCTTCCGGGTTTTTTAACCGGCCCAGGCCCAATATGGCCTGAGCCTGAACTTCCCAGGAAGAATCAGAAGCCATTTCTAAAAGAACCGGGTAAGACTCGGGCAGCTCCATCCTGGAGATAGCCCGGGCCGTTTTTATCCTTACTTCTTTATTTTCGCTGTCCTTAAAAGGAAGAAGGTCGGGATAAAGCCGGCGTAAGGGAATAACTCCGGCCAGTTCTATGTAAAACGACAGAATTTCCGGGCGCAAGGTTTTTTTCAAAGACTGCCGCAGCGGATTTTCCAGAGCTTCTCCCAGAGGATACAGAATTTCCAGGTAAGCCTGAAAATCAGGGGCCGGGTCTGATTCCAGCGTCTCCAGAATGAAATTCACCGTCTTCTCTGAAGGAATGCGGGCCAAAGCGCTTATGGCCGCCAGTCGGACTGGTGGCTTATCCTTAAGCAGTTTCCTTAACAACTCCGGAGCCGGAAGCTCAGAGAAAAAATCCAGCAGCCGGGCGGCCATTAATCTTCTTATAAGAAAAGGCGACCTTAAATAACGATTAACCTTTTTCTCCACCGTCAGGTGGAAAACAGCCGACAGTTTTTCTCTTTCCGGTCCTTTGATTCTTCGGGCCAGGTCCAGAAGGGCGTGGGTTAAGGGGCCAAAAAACTTTCTGTTTTTCTCCGCCACGGCCAGGATTTGTTGCGGGTCAGAAGAAGTCAACATTTCCAGCAGTTCGCCAGTAATCCTTTGATAGTTTTGCTCAAACCAGGCCGCTCGCCTGGCGTTCAGATATCTGTAAATTATGATGAAAAGAATTAAAAAAAGCAGAAAGAAAGCCAGGACTTCAAGAGAAACGAGCAGGATTTTTTGCGCCAGTAAACCCGGGTTTTCTATCATCACCGTTCAGACCATGTTCAGATAATGTTTGACTTTGGCGCTGACTATTCTCGGAGAAAAGGGCTTGGTCAGATAATCAGAGGCTCCCATTTCCAGGGCTTTGATTATCTCTTTTTCGCCCGAAACAGAACTCATCATGATGACCGGGATTTTCTGCCACTCTGGATTTTTCTTAATCTGGCTTAAAAGCTGGAAGCCATCCATGCCGGGCAGAATTAAATCCAGAAGAATTAGGTCGGGTAATTCCTTTTTTAGATAATCAAGACCGGCTTCGGCCTCGTTAAAGGCCATAATTTCAGCTTTAAGGTCCTTCAAATAATAAGAGATAAGGCGGGAAGTCAGGGGGTCGTCCTCAATGACCAGAATTTTGT
>JBBIRN010000028.1:0-14950 GCA_037441785.1 Candidatus Aminicenantota bacterium
AAAAATAACAGCTTTTTAACAGCAGAAATTTTAAGGCTCGGAAGAAATTTTTACTCAGAAGCCAGCGCCGGGGGCGGAGAAGAAAATTCAGCAAATATTTGTTTTTATTTTTGTTATATGTTTTGGTAAAATTATTCATAAATTTTTTATTAAATTTGATTTAGAGAGGTACAACATGAGCGTTAATTTGATTGAAGTTAAAGACCGAAAGCAATTAAAGACCTTTATATATCTTCCAGAAAAACTGCACCGCGGCCGGCCCAACTGGGTGCCACCAATTTATATGGATGAATGGGCTTATTTTGACCCCAGGAAGAACAAAGCTTTTGAATACTCAGACACTATTTTGCTGCTGGCTGAGAAGGATGGTCAGGTGGTGGGCCGGGTAATGGGCATCATTAACCGCCGGTATAATGAAGTGCGCAACGAAAAAACAGCCCGCTTCGGCTTCCTGGAGAGTATTAAAGACCAGGAGGTCGTGCATGCCCTCCTTTCCCGGGTGGAAGAGTGGGCGCGGGAAAAAGGTATGACCAGGATTATCGGACCTTATGGCTTTTCCGACCAGGACCCAGAGGGATTTCTGATCAAGGGTTTTGAGCACCGGGCCACCATTGCCACTTATTACAATTTCGAGTGGATGCCCGAGATGGTGGAAAAAGAAGGTTACACCAAGGATATTGATTATTTTGTCTATAAAATTGAAATACCCAAAGAAATACCCGAGCTTTACCGCCGCGTGTCAGAACGCATTCTGAAAAAAGGGAATTTCCAGTTACTGGAATTTAAAAAGAGAAAGGAAATAAAGCCCTGGGTCAGGCCGATTCTTTCTCTTATGAACGAAACCTATGTAGAAAGCAACATCTACGGATATGCCCCTCTGGATGAACACGAGATGGATGCCCTGGCCAAAAAATACCTGCCGGTGCTAGACCCCAGGTTTGTCAAGGCCGTGCTTAAAGATGGTCAGGTAGTGGCCTTTATCATCGGTATCCCGGACCTGACGGCTGGCATTCAAAAAGCCCGCGGCCGGCTGTTTCCTTTTGGCTTCATTCACATCCTGAGGGCCAGCAAAAAGACCAAACAGCTGGACCTGTTGTTGGGGGCTATTAAAAAGGAATACCGCGGCCAGGGACTTGATGCTCTGATGGGCCTGGCCATGATTTCATCGGCTCAGCAGGCTGGTTTTGAAATCATTGATACCCACCATGAAATGGAATCTAACGTTAGAGTGCGGGCGGAAATGGAAAGAATGGGGGGCCAGGTTTATAAGATTTATCGGGTGTACCAGAAGTCCCTGGTGTAATTAATTTTTGTTTCGGAAAAGGCGAGCCCGCTTTAATCCTGGTTTGCTTGTTTTAGAGGTTTTCCTTTTTTGCTAACCAAAAATTTTAACTTTTATTTAAAAGATTGTTTTAATGCCAGGGGAAACCTGGCCAGAGGTTGGCGGACAACCAGAGCCCAGCTGGATAATTGATACCTAAACAGCCGGATCATTACTGGGATAATATCAGTGGTCGTGAACAACAAACAATTTCACTTAATCAAGTAAATCTTTGGGGGTTGAAATTGATCTATTTTACTTCTGCCCAGTTGGTCCCCCAGCCGAGGTTGACTTTAAGAGGGACGGTGAGAGCACAGACTTTTTCCATTTTTTCTTTCACCAGCGCCTCCACCACTTCCTTTTCTTCCAGCGGGACTTCAAAGACCAATTCGTCATGAACCTGAAGAATCATCTTGGTTTTCAGCTTCTGCTGTTTGATTTCCCGGTAGATGTTTATCATGGCCAACTTGATGATGTCAGCGGCCGAACCCTGGATGGGGGTGTTAAGGGCCATCCGGCGGCCAGCCTGAAAGGTGTTGTTGTCTGAACTGCGCAGTTCAGGAATCTGGCGCTGTCGGCCAAAGATGGTTTCCACGTAACCTTTTTCCTTAGCGCTTTCTACCACCTGGTCCAGGTATTCTTTCACTTTTTTATGGTCAGAGAAATAACGGTCTATGAATTTCTGAGCTTCACCCGGGGAAGTTTCCAGTTCTTTCGCCAGGGAAAAAGCGGAAGTTCCGTAAATGATGCTGAAGTTTATGATTTTTGCTCGTCGGCGCATTTCCTCCGGGAAGAGTTCCGCGGCCGGCCCAAAAACTCTTCTGGCAGTTTCGGTATGGATGTCCCGGTCGTTTAAAAAAACTTCCAGTAAAACCGGGTCCTGAGAAAGATGGGCCAGAAGCCTCAGCTCTATCTGGGAGTAGTCGGCAGAAAGTAAAAGGTGCCCTGGTTCCGGGATAAAGGCTCGCCTTATCTTCTTACCGGCTTCGCCCCGGGCCGGGATGTTTTGCAGGTTGGGGTCTGAGGAAGAAAGACGACCGGTAGCGGTGATGGTCTGGTTGTAGGAAGTATGTACCCTTCCGGTTTCCGGGTTAACCAGCTCTACCAGGGAATCCGTGTAAGTGGATTTCAGCTTGGCTAACTGTCGGTACTCCAGGACGGCTCCGGCCAGCGGGTGAAGGGGTGCCAGTTCTTCCAGGATGTCTGTAGCGGTGGACAGGCTCTTGTTAATCCTGGTTTTTTTTGAAGCCGGAAGGTTTAGCTTGTAAAAAAGAATCTGGCTCAACTGCTGGGGGGAATTGATGTTAAATTCCTGGCCACACATTTCATAAATTTGTTTTTCCAGCTCCTGGAGTTTTTGTTCCAGTTCCTGGCCCAGAGCCTTTAAAAAGGCCACGTCCAGCTTTACTCCCCATATTTCCATCTCGGCCAGGACTTCAATCAGCGGTTTTTCAATTTCCTGGTACAGACGGTCAAGCTTTCTTTCCTGCACCAGCGGCCAGAGCACTCGGCGGAGACTCAGTGCCAAGTGAGCATCCTGACAGGCATACTCAGTGGTTTTCTCCACCGGCACCAGGTCTATGGTCAGCTGTTTTTTGCCCTTGCCCACCAGGCTTTCAAAAGGAATTTTGCTTTCCTGCAGGTAGTAGACAGCCAGCCTGTCCAGGTTATGCTTTCCCCAGTTTGGTTCCAGGAGGTAGGAAAGCACCATGGTGTCGTATTCAATGCCCTGGAGGTTAATACCTTCTTTTTTCAGGACGATGTAATCGTATTTAATGTTCTGGCCGATTTTTTTTATAGCCGGGCTTTCCAGGACCGGTTTTAGCCTGCCCAGCACATAATCAACAGGTAACTGCGGCGGAGCCAGGGCATAGCGGTGGCGCAGGGGAATGTAATAGGCTTCGCCAGGGCTGAGGCTCAGGGACAGCCCGACCAGCTGAGCCCGGGTGGGGTAAAGGCTGGTGGTTTCTGTGTCCAGGGCCAGCTCTTCGGCCTGCGTTAACCGGACGAGCAGTTTTTCCAAATCTTCTTCAGTCAGGATGGGGGAAAAATTCCTGGGCTGGCTTTCTTTGTTTCTTAGATAACGAGGTATCAGGCTGGTAAATTCCAGCTCGCGGTAAAGGCTTACCAGTTGTTCGGTGTCCGGTTCTGCCACCCGGAAGTTTTCCAGGTTAAAATCCACCGGCAACTGGTCTTCCACTTTCACCAGCTTGAGGCTTAATTCCAGCCGGTCAAGGTTGTTCTTCAGGCAATCTTTAATCCTGGGGTTTTTTACTCTGTCCAGGTTGTGGATAAGATTATCCAGGCTGCCAAAATCAGCTAAAAGCTGCCGGGCTGTTTTTTCACCCACTCCCGGCACCCCGGGTATGTTATCTGAAACATCTCCCTGCAGAGCTAGCACCTCAGCTACCTGGTGGGCGCCTACCCCGAAGAATTCTTTGACTGTTTTTACTTCCCGGTGTTTCAGGCTGACCAGAAAGTCCGGGTTTATGTTCTCATCTACTATGTAAATTTCTTTCGCCGGGTTGAAAATAGCTACCAGGGGACCCAGCACCTGCAGCATGTCTTTATCGGTGGTCACGATGATGACCGGTATCCCCTGCGCGGCAGCTTTCCGGCTGAGGGTGGCCAGAACATCATCGGCCTCATAGTCAGCATATTCAAAAAGGGGAAGTCGCAGGGCCTGGATGATTTTTTTTAAAACCGGTACCTGGACCACCAGGTCTTCAGGCATGGGCTTTCTCTGGGCTTTGTATTCTTTGTAAGCCTGATGCCGGACAGTCGGCAAGCCGGTGTCAAAGACCAGCCCGAGGTATTCAGCTTTTTCTTCTTCTATTATTTTGTTTAAGGTGTTAATAAATCCATAAATAGCGTTAGTAGGAAACCCGGCGGAGTTGCTCAGCTTCTGGATAGCATAATAAGAGCGGTAGAGAACAGAATTGCCGTCAACGAGGAAAAGACGCGGTGTAGACATCAGAGATATTTATCGTACTTGCCTTCCACAATTTCATCCAGCACTTCTACGTGCAGGTCATGCACCATCTGCTCTATCAAGCTTTTGAGGTCCGGCCGGTCGAGGTGGTTGGTGTAAGGCATCCTTTTGGAAGCAATTAGTTTCCCCGAAAGATAGATCAGGGATTCCACGTAGTTAAAGGATGGACCTTTATCCTGGGTTTGAACCATGAATTTCTGGCCTTTGTATTCTATGACAGTGTTGTAGCCTTCCATGCCCGAACCTGCTAAAGATTGTTCTTAGATGATTATACTCCAGAAGGTTCTATCTGCAAGTATTTAGCACAAATTCGGCTGTTCCGGGTCTGGTTGACATCCAGGTCCAAGCTGGTATAATACTTTGTCATAAAAGGAATAAGCCATGGTAATTGATGTAAACGAAATCCCCAAAGAGGGACTGCACATTGACCAGGACTTTGATTTTATCAGTCTGGACCTGGTGGAAGAAGATGCCGTTTTTCTGGAACCGACCCACGCGGTGGTGGAAGTGCGGAAAATCGGGGCTGATGTGCAGGTAAAAGGCCGGATTACGACCAGGTTGAGCTTTATCTGCAGTCGTTGTTTGCGGCCGTTTGAATATTCGGTGGATTCGTCTTTTGACCTGGTTTATCTTCCTGAGGAATTGGATGAAATTAAAGAAGAGCTGGAAGAAGAAGACCTGGATAAGTTTTTCTACTACCACCAGCAGCTTAACCTGCGGGATATAATCCTGGAGCAGTTGAACCTGAGCTTCCCGCTGCGACCTCTTTGTGCGGAAGATTGCGAGGGCATCTGTCCCGTATGCGGAGAGGTCATCCAAGAAGGTAAGTGCTCCTGTGAGGTTAGGGAATCTGACCCCAGGCTGGAAAAGTTAAAAATTTTTTTGAGAGATAAAAGATAATGCCAAACCCAAAACGCAGACACTCACATTCAAGAAAAGGAAAACGGAGAGCGCACGACCATCTTACCCTGCCTTCTTTTTCTCTTTGTCCGAACTGTGGCAGTCCCAAGCTGCCCCATCGGGCCTGTCCTGAGTGTGGTTATTACAAGGGCCGCCAGGTAATTGAGGGTGCTGAACAGTAAGCGAGTGCGTGATGAAAATCGCTGTTGATGCCATGGGTGGCGACTTTGCCCCCAGGACAGTGGTTGAAGGCGCGGTAGAGGCGGCGGCTGAACTGGGCGTAGAAATTCTGCTGGTCGGACCGGAGAGGCAGGTAAGACAGGAACTGAGCCGTTTTAAAACCCAGGGAGCCCGTATTACTCTGGTGGAGGCTCCGGATACCATCGGTATGGGCGAAGGGCTGTTCAGCCTGCGGAAGAAAGTTCGTTCCTCTATTCATGTTGGGGCTGAGCTGGTCAAAGCCAGAGAAGCCCAGGCTTTTGTTTCCATGGGTAACACGGCCGCCGTGACCTACATCTCCAAGAAAATTCTGGGCAGCCTGGCCGGGATAGAAAAACCCGGATTGGCGCTTTTAATACCTACCCTTAAAGATGTTTCTCTTCTGATAGATGTGGGAGCCAGCGCCAACTGTCAGCCCCATCATCTGGTCCAGTTTGCCGTGATGGGCCAGGTTTTTATGGAAACCACTTTGGGCAAGAAGAACCCCACTATTGCCCTGATGAGCATCGGCGAAGAAAGCACTAAAGGAAATGACCTGACCCTGAAAGCCCATGAATTGCTGCGAGAATCAGGGCTTAATTTTATTGGCAATGTGGAAGGTAAAGATATTTACCGCGGGGTGGCGGACATCATTGTCAGCGACGGCTTTACCGGAAACGTAGCCCTTAAAGTTTCCGAGGGCGTGGTGGAAACCATGCTCACCATGGCCAAGTATGAAATAACCAGAAATTTTTTAGCCAGGGTCGGTTTGCTTTTTTTAAAACACCATTTGAAAAAAATTTATAAAAAGATAGACTATTCAGAGTATGGAGGTGCGCACCTGCTCGGCGTCAACGGTATTTGTATCATTGGTCACGGACGTTCTAATGCCCGGGCCGTCAAGAATGCCATCAAGTTAGGGAGAGAAATAGTCGAGCAGGGATTGCAGGAGAAAATCCAGGAAAACCTGGCTCTGGTAAAACAGGCCTGGTAAGGGAGGCATGATGCTTTTTGAGAACAGAGTTTCTTTGGTGACCGGAGCTTCTCAGGGTATCGGGGAAGCCATAAGCTGGGAACTCGGTCGGGAAGGAGCCACTCTTATCCTGGTTGATGTGCAGAAAGAAAAACTGGAAGCCCTGGCCTCCAGGATGGCGGAGGCCGGTATCAAGGCTCACCCGTGGGAAGCAGACGTAACCAATTCCGCTAAAGTTTTTGAAGTAGTGGAAAAAGCCATCCAGCAACTGGGCAAAATTGACCATCTCATCAACAACGCGGGCATCACCCGGGATACCATCCTCCTGCGGATGAAGGAGGAAGATTGGGACCTGGTGCTCAACGTTAACCTGAAAGGGGCCTTCAATTTTTCCCGGGCGGTCCTGAAACACATGTTCTCAGCCCGGTACGGCAGGATTGTCAACATTGCCTCGGTGGTCGGACTGATGGGGAATTTCGGGCAGACTAACTATGCTGCTTCTAAAGCTGGTTTGATTGGCTTTTCTAAAGCCCTGGCCCGGGAAGTCGCTGGACGCGGGATTACGGTTAACTGTGTGGCTCCTGGTTATATCGCCACACCCATGACCGAGAAATTACCGGAAGAGGTGAAGAAAGCTTTTCTGGATATAATTCCCATGAAGAGGTTCGGCACCCCTGAGGAAGTGGCCAGGGTTGTTAAGTTTCTCTGCTCTGAAGACGCTTCCTACATCACCGGCCAGGTGATAAGCGTCAACGGCGGAATGTATATGTAATAATAAAAATTAAAAGGAGGTAAAAATGGACAGAGAACAAGTACTGGCGAAAGTCAAGGCCATCGTGGCTGACAAACTCAACATCAGTGAAGACAAGATTACAGAAAACGCATCCTTCACCCAGGACCTCAACGCTGATTCGCTGGACACCGTGGAACTGGTTATGGCTCTGGAAGATGAATTCGGTTTGAACATTCCTGATGATGAGGCGGAAAAAATCAGCACCGTGGGCAAAGCCATTGACTACATCATGGAACATTATAAGGGGAAATAATTATATTTCCCCTTTCCCCTTTTCCTGATAACACTTTTTTGCCAGAAAGAATTAAATGAGTGCGATTAACAAAAGAAGGGTAGTTATAACTGGAATTGGCCTGGTCACACCTCTGGGTATCGGCAAAGACCCTAACTGGGAAGCTTTGCTGGCCGGGCGCTCTGGCATAAGCACCATTACCCGTTTTGATGTTTCCCGGTTTGCTACCAGAATCGCTGGAGAAATCAGGAACTTTGACCCCCAGCAGTTCATGGACCGGAAAGAGGCCAGGAAGATGGACCTTTTTGTGCAGTATGCCATTGCGGCTGCCCAGTTAGCGGTAGAAGATTCGGGCATTGACCTGGCGCTGCTGGAAGGCGAAAGGACTGGTGTTTATGTGGGGTCGGGTATCGGTGGGATTGGTTCTATTGAAGAGACTCACCGGGTGCTGCTGGAAAAAGGGCCGGAGCGAGTTTCTCCTTTTTTCATCGTTCAAACCATAATTAACGAAGCCCCGGGTCACATTTCCATACGTTACAGAGCCAAAGGCCCGAACATGTCCAACGCCACCGCCTGCAGCACCGGTGCCCACGCCATAGGCGAGGCGGTCAGGATGATTCAGCTAGGCCTGGTGGACCGGATGATTGCCGGTGGGGCCGAAGCTCCCATTACCCCGCTTAGCCTGGCTGGTTTCAGCAACATGAAGGCCCTGTCCGAAAGAAATGACCAGCCGGAGAAAGCCTCCAGACCATTTGATGCTCAGAGAGATGGTTTTGTCATGAGCGAAGGAGCAGGAATTGTTCTTCTGGAAGAGCTGGAGTGTGCCCTGAAGCGAAAGGCCAGGATTTATGCGGAAGTGGTGGGATACGGGCTAAACGGAGACGCTTATCACGTAACAGCTCCCTGTCCTGATGGCGAAGGTGCGGCCCGGGTGATGAGGATGGCGCTGAATGAGGCCGGTGTCCCGCCAGAAGTGGTGCAGTACATAAATGCCCACGGTACTTCCACTCCTTACAACGATAAAACCGAAACTATCGCGGTTAAAGCTGTTTTCGGTGAGCATGCTAAAAAGCTGGCCATTAGTTCTACTAAATCCATGACCGGGCATCTACTGGGTGCCGCTGGCGGAGCCGAAACAGCCATTACCGCGCTGGCTATCTATCATCAAATTATGCCACCCACCATTAATTATGAATTTCCGGACCCGGATTGTGACCTTGATTACGTGCCCAACCAGGCCAGACCGGCAGAGATTATCTATGCTCTGACCAATTCTTTTGGCTTTGGCGGCACTAACGCCAGCCTGCTGCTGAAGAAGTTTGAAGGCTGAAAAGCCCGAAATTGATTCTGAATACCAGAAGCCCCCTTTTCCAGAAGGGGGCTTTTTTTTATCTGGTTTTCAGGTTAATTGATTGACTTTGCTTCGTTTTCTTCCTTAATTTCCAGGATTAGCCTGTTTTTCTGCGAACGGTGTTCTCCGATGCTGCTAACCCTGATGGCTGGCTCGTCTACTACCGGGCACTTATTCTCACAGATACCGCAGCCGATACAATTTTCCTGGACAATGAACGGAGCCAGGTTGGAAGCCACCTTACCTTCCGGTGTCAGGGTTTCAACGCGCACGAGCTGGATGGCTTTGGGTGAGACCGGACAGTGTTCCTCGCAGACGATGCAGGACTTGCCCAGAGCATACGGCAGACAGCGGTTCTTGTTAACCCAGGCCGTGCCAATTTTTACCTGGGTTTTTTCTTCTATGGTCAGCTCCCGGATGGCTCCGGTGGGGCAGACCTGACTGCACAGCGAACAGTAGTATTCGCAATATCCAATACGGGGAACCAGCACCGGTGTCCACACCCCTTCCGGACCGGCTTCCGTCAGCGCTGGCTGAAGCCCGTTAGTCGGACAGACTTTCATACATTCGCCGCATTTGACGCACTTGGCCAGGAACTGTTCTTCGGGCAGGGCGCCCGGCGGCCTGATCAGTGTCGGGTAAGACCGCTGGCGGTGAGAGGTAATCTTGAAGATGGGTGCTACCAGCAAGGCGGTCAATGAAGTCAGTAGTACTTTTCTCCGGTTAAGGTCCACTCCTTTTATTTTTTCTGCTTTCAACTTAAGCGGGAAACTGATGGCCGCGGTCGGACAGATGGCGGCACAGGTGTTACAGTAGACACATTCAGAGCTTCGCCATTCGTCAGCCGGGTAAGGCCGGGCGTTAGTTTCACACTGGATGGCACACAGGTGGCAGTTGATACATTTTTCCGGGTCAATTTTGAGCTTTAAAAGATTGAAGCGGGAAAAAAGACCGAGAAGGGCACCTGTGGGGCACAGGTAGCGGCACCAGAACCTTTCTTTGCGGGCGTTAAGCAGCAAAGCACCCAGGAAAAGGAGGCCGATAAAAAGGGCGTTCTGAAAGGTGCTGTTTAAAGCCAGGTTTTCCAGGGCCTGGCTTATTCCCTGACCAGTTGATTTTAAACCCAGATGGTAAGCCAGCCCGGCGCCTTCAGACATGATAAATTTAACCAGCGGAGCAACAAATACAGCAAACGAACGATAAACAAAAGATAGCGGGTCCAGATAGCCAGCCAGGTTGACGGTTAGAAGAGAAGCTACGAGAACAAGAGCGAGAATCAGGTACTTGGGGCTGAGACTTTGCCGGTCATCCTTTACGGGTTTAAGAAGGCGGGCCTTTTTAAAAAGGAAAGAGAAAAACTGGTGTAAGCTGCCCAGTGGACAGACCCAGCCGCAGACGAAACGGCCAAAAAACAGGGTGAGCAGAATGGTTATAAGGGAAAGCAGTAAAGCCGCGTAGAGCAATCGGCTGCCGATGACCGTGGTCAGAGCCAGCAGCGGGTCAAAATGGAAGAATCTTTCTACTGTGGGCTTAAGATAGTCTTCGCCGGCGTAATGGGTTTTTAGCAGAAGGAAGATAAACAAACCGAAGAAAAGAATCTGAGAAAATATCCTTAATCTCTGTAGCCAGAAATATTTTTTAGATTTTTCTCTTTTCAATTCTGACCTTCTCCAGTTCAAATTTACCCAGGCCTCTTTGCTGGGCCAACTTTAAGAAAAGGAGTTCAGAAGGCTGATAGTCAAAAAAGGTGGCGCCGTAGGCATCAACCGCCACCGGGTCTTTACCGGCCACCACCGTTTTCATCAGTTTGGTGTCTGAGGTCCGGCCCCCCTGAGGTCCGTTGCGCACCAGGATGCGGTAGCCATCAAGAACGGTCAGGGCTGGTTTGAAGAAAGCAGCCAGGTCCACCATGGCCTGGTCAATTTTCTGGTGCAGCTGGTTGCGGCTGCCGCCAATGGCTCCCAGCCAGTTTTTCATGCCCAGGGTGACCCGGGAAAGGCTGTGAACTTTGGCGATGGGGACGTTAATCAGTTTATCTACTTCTACAAAGTCCTGGAACACTTCCCATTCTTTCAACCATTCGCCCTTAAGGTTCATCCTTTTAAGCCGCTGCTCGTCGGCAAAGAGTACTTTAGCTCCGGCCTGCTGGGCTGCTTCCTGGATGCCGGAACGAACGTAACAGCGCTTCGGCTGGTTGATGGTATGGTCCATGACTATGACTTCTTTGGCTCCCGCCTGGTAGGCCATTTCTACCAGTGCTTTAACCACCTGCGGGTTGGTGCAGGCCGCCATTTCCGGTGTTCGGTCCCAGCCAATGTTGGGTTTGATGAGCACTTTATCACCGCGGCCGATAAACTTGTTCATGCCGCCCAGCGCCTTGATGGCTTCGCGGGTGATGGCCGCCGGGTCCTCCCCTTCTACTACTGTGAGCTCCGGCGCCACAGGCTGGGCATAAATACTCGGGCCCAGTTTTAAAGCCAGACCAGACAGCACAAGGCTTTTCAAAAAATCTCTTCGTTCCATGGCTTTTTATCCTTTACCCAGGGATTTTACATATTCAATAATACCACGAAAAATGCCCGTGGCTATAGATTCTCGGTACATGTCAGTTTTTAGAGCCTCGGCTTCCTTGGGGTTAGAAAGATGCGAGGTTTCTACCAGCACGGCTGGCATCTCGGTACCGATAAGCACCCAGAAAGGACCGCCTTTTACCCCCAGGTCATCGCGTGGTCCGAAATGCTGCTTCAGGTGGCTGTAAAGGTTATGATGGATTTTTTCCGCCAGTTCTTTGGATTCGTCATACTTGGTGTTTTTCATAATCTTTTCCACAATCAATTTTATTTCTCTGATGTTCTTGGTGGAAGAGGCATTTTCCCGGGCTGCCAGCTCGTTGACCGCCGGGTCCGGGCTGAAGTTCAGGTAAAAAGTTTCCACTCCAGTGCGGTTTTTTCTGGGGCTGGCGTTAAGGTGGATGGAGACAAAAAGGTCGGCAGCGTATTTGTTAGCCAGGGCGGTTCGTTTTTCCAGGGGCAGGGTGATATCCTGGTCTCTGGTGAGCAGCACTTCAAAATGACCTTCTGTTTCCAGAATCTTTTTAAGCCGCAGGGCAATATCCAGAGCCACGTCTTTTTCTTTTAAGCCGTTTATTCCCAGGCAACCGGGGTCGCTTCCGCCGTGTCCCGGGTCCAGGACAATACGTTTTACCCCCAGGCCAAGCTGGCGCACGAGTGTATAACCAGAGCTGGAAGGAAGGGGTGGCCGGGGAGGGTTTTCCGCGGTCACAGGCGGTGAGGTGGCGACCGATTTTTCCTTCGGCAGGTTAGCAGCCTGGGCTGAAGCGCTGTCCCCTGCTCCTTTGGCGGAAGGTTCAACCCGGTGGTAGAGGTCCAGCACCAGACGGTTAGGGTTTTTCAGGTAATAGATTTTTTGCTCTTCCTTTTTCCCTGGTTCCAGCTCTACGGTCAGCCTGACGGTGGAAGGGTTTTTCTGGGCCAGGCGCAGAGACCTGACACAACCGGAATTTAACTCTAATCTCCGGCCGTCCAGCGAGGGACTCAGTTTAGCCTGGAAGACATCTAGGTAAAAACGCTCCGGGTTTTTTAGCTCGGCCGAATAAAATTCCCGGACCTGGCTGATGTCCAGAACAATTCTTAAAAAGCCTGGATGCTGGTGGAAGCGCAGGCCGGAAATCTCTGCCCGGGGGTCAGTGCTCTGAATGGCGGAAAGGTTCAGTGTTACGATTAGTAAAATCAGTAACACTGAAAAGCCTGATTTTCTGGGCATCAATTTGCTTATCTTTCATTATATTAAGTACCAGTAAATCAGGCTGAAATCAACTAAGAGAAAAATCAGGCCCCAAATTTTTTCAACTTCAGGGCATGAGCCAGCATCAAGGGCATGGCCTGAAGAGAGGGAAAACGACCGAGCCAGCCGCGGGCACATTCTTTTTCGGTAAAGCGGCTGACTTCGTCAGCTGGAGCATATTTTGACACCAGGACAAAGGGATTGGGGTGCCAGGAATGAGATTTCAGGACCGAAGGAGTGGAATGGTCGGAGGTAATCACCAGCACATCCGGGTTCAGAGCCCATAGCCTGGGAATAAATTTATCAATCTCTTCTATAGCTTTAACTTTATCTTCGTAACGACCATCTTCTCCGGTGGAGTCAGTTTTCTTGTAATGCAGGTAAAAGAAATTATAGTGCTCGTAATTTTTTTCCAGCACCTGGAAGATTTCTTCCGTGGCCGGGCCGACCTCCAGAACTTCCATGCCCAACAGCCTGGTCAGGCCGCGGTACATAGGATAGTTGGCAATGGAGGCTGGCTTTATCTTGTAAAGGTCTGACATCGGTGGCAGATGAGAGGGGAATTTGGAGAAGCCGCGCAGCAAGGCATAGTTGGCTTTGGGTTCCTGCTGGAGGAGCGATTTGAGCTCTTCCAGGAATTTGTTTACCACTCTGGCCGTAAAATCGGCTTCTGGCGTCAGGGGGTTAGCTGGCACGGCTGGCTTACCTTCTTTCTGGGGGTCAGCATCGGTCAGAGCGTCGGAAAGGCCAGCGCCGGAAAGCTTCAGGACGAAGCGGTGTTCTTTGCCCGGGTAAAGAGATACCTTTACACCCTCAATTTCTTTCAGGTTCTGGTTGATGAAACCACACAATCGCTGGTTTTCCTCGGTGGAAATTCGTCCGGCCCGGCGGTCTACGACCAGTCCGTCGCGGAAGGTAGCAAAGTTTCCTCTGGCCACCACGTCATCCCGGCCCACTTCCACGCCCGTGCCCATAGCTTCCAGAATGCCGCGGCCGAGCTGGTAGTAGAGAGGGTCGTAACCAAAAAGAGCCAGGTGCGCTGGCCCCGAGCCAGGTGTGATTCCCGGGAAGACCGGGTCCGTCAGGCCACAAAGGCCACGCCTGGCTGTTTCGTCCAGGTTGGGTTTGTGGGCGGCTTCTAACTCAGTCTGCCCGTTAACTGGCAGACCGCCGAGGCCATCCATAACCAGGAGAACAATCTTAGAATCCGTTGGCTGGGTTAATTCTTTAGCAATTTCTTCCCATTTCATGCCTAAATTATAGCCCCGAGCAGGCGCATAATCAATAATCGAACGCGGGACTTAATAGCCGGGAGCGAGTTGGTACTCATCACAGTCTGGATTTTGTAGCTTGGTTATGATTTAATTATAGGCAAAGCTTTAAAAATCATAAACAAAGGGTTTGAAACTCTGGTCGTTTTATTTCGTTTATAAAAATAAAATTACTGCTTTAAGGAAGATAGAAAAAAGGGGTTTCGTCTAATTAACTGAAGCCCTCGGACGAGGCTTAGATGGAAGAAATTCAGGTCATAAAAAGAGCACAGCAGGGAGACCAGGAAGCTTTCACTCTGCTGGTCAGGAATTATCAACCCAAAGTTATTGGCCTGGCTGTTAACATCGTGCACAACCGGGAAGTGGCTGATGACCTGGCGCAGGAGATTTTCTTGAAAGTTTATCTCTCGTTGCCGAAATTCAAGTTTGAGTCCGAATTTGGCACCTGGCTTTACCAGATCGCCATCAATCATATCAGGGATTACCTGAGAAAATCCCGCAAAGAAAAAGATGATGTTCGGCTTGATGAGGTACCGGAACTAAGGTCCGGGGAAAAAGACCTCGCTCTCAAACTTTCCGAACAACAGGAAGAAGAACGGCGGAAAGAACTGATAAGAAAAAAATTGGAAGAATTGCCGGAAAAGTATCGTCTAATTTTATCTCTGAGGGATATTCAGGGATTGAGTTATGAAGAAGTTGGAAAGATTTTGAAAATATCTCCGGGAACCGTGGATTCCCGGTTGCACAGGGCAAGAAGGCTTCTGAAAAGAAAACTGGCGCCGTTTCTGGCTCCAGGAGGAGGTTTAAAATGAGATGTAAAAAGGCCGAAAAATTGATTTCCAGAATGATGGACGGCCGGCTGGATGAGAAAAGCCAGCAGGCTCTTAATCAGCATGTAAAAGTCTGCCCGGCCTGTGCCCGAACTCTGGCTGAGTACCAGCACCTGCAGAACCTCCTGCGCAGCGCCAGGATGGAAGCCGAGCCTCTCCCCTATTTTGAGGAAAGGCTTAGAGCCCGACTGAGTACGGCTACCAGACCATCTATCTGGGCTACAGTGGAAAGATGGTATGCCGCCGCGGTGCCGGTTTTTCTGATAGTGGCCTCGGTGGCCATAG
>JBBIRN010000028.1:14960-15176 GCA_037441785.1 Candidatus Aminicenantota bacterium
TCTTCTTTTCCTCCTGCAACCGCGCCAGCCTCAGTACAGCCAGGCCGAGATGTTGCTCTTTGAGAACCAGAATCCGCTCAAAGAAACGCAGGTCATCTTTGAAGAGGAAAAACCGGAGACACGTCAGTTGAAGCTACTTTTTGCCGGTCTGGAAGGGCAGGAAATCATGAATAGAGGTGTGAAATGAATAATAAATACAAGTTAATAATAGCCCTT
>JBBIRN010000029.1:0-15026 GCA_037441785.1 Candidatus Aminicenantota bacterium
CTTGATTAACATAAGAAGAATCTACGGCGACTGGACCACGGTCAACATGGCTGGCTGGAAGAAAGCCTTGCACGAAAATGCCATCCAGCCGGTTCGGCAATTCCGTTACACAGTGGGTAAGAATGCCACCGACAGCGCCCTGATCATTGATGCCATGGATATTCTACACAGCGGTCTGGTGGACGGGTTCTGTATTGTCTCCAGTGATTCTGATTACACCCGGCTGGCCACCCGAATCCGGGAAGCTGGCTTTTTTGTCATGGGCATCGGAAAAAGAACCACACCCAAAGCCTTTGTTAACGCCTGCAATGTTTTTATCTACACGGAGAACCTGGGTTTGAGAGAAAAAGACCGCGAACGAAAAAGAAAGGTAGCGGGAGAAAAAACGACAGAAGAACAGAAACAGCGTGGTTATGACCCATTGCCTCTTCTGAAAGCGGCGGTGGACATGGCTACTGATGAGGACGGCTGGGCCAAGCTCAGCACCATAGGTTTTTACCTGCGACAGTTGGACCCGGGATTTGACCCCCGCACCTATGGTTACCGCCAGCTGTCCCAGCTTTTTAAAGCTTATCCAGATGTTTTTGAGTTGAGGTTTGAAAACGAGCGGGGGTTGACCAGAATCTGGGTAAAAATAAAGGAATAAGTGGCAATAATTAGTGGCCAGGGAAGATGAAATTATATTACCATTCTCCGATAGGAATAATAGAATTAAGTGGGGATGAAGCCGGTTTGCAGAGCTGTTCGTTTCTCCCGGCCAGTTCCAGGAAAGCCGGCCAGGAGTCGGAGATAGAGGCTAAGTTAAAGGAAGCGCCAGCTCCTCTTAAAGAAGCCTGGCAACAGCTTGATGAATATTTTGCCGGGTGCCGCCAGAGTTTTTCCCTCAAGCTTAACCTGCAGGGCACGCCGTTTCAGAAAAAGGTCTGGGCAGAGTTACAAAAAATTCCTTATGGTCAGACCAGAAGTTACGGCGAAATAGCTCGGGCCTGCGGTTACCCCGGAGGCAGCCGGGCTGTGGGACAGGCCAATCACCATAACCCGGTTGTCATCATCATTCCATGTCACCGGGTGGTGGGCAGCGATGGTCGGCTGGTGGGGTTTGGAGCCGGGCTCTGGCGGAAAAAATGGCTTCTCCAACACGAAGCTAGGCACCAGGAATTTTAAAGAAAGGAGATGACGAATGATTGATACCCTGGCTAAGGTCTTTCTCAACACGGAGAAAGTTTACCAGAAAGAAGCCTTGATGCTGGTAAAAAGGGAAGGGGAGTACCAGCCGATTTCCACGGCTGAATTTTCCCGGAGGGTCAGAAATATTTCTTCTGGGTTACGGACTCTCGGCCAGAAGAAAGGGGATAAATTGATCATTCTTTCAGAGAACAGGCCAGAATGGGTTATGGTAGACCTGGCCAACATCTGCCTGGGAGGTGTTACTGTTCCCATCTATACCTCACTCACCCCAGAACAGATTAAGTACATCATCAATGATTCAGAAGCCAGGATTCTCGTTTGTTCCAATCAATCCTTATGGGAAAAAGTAGCCAGAATAAAGGACGAAATTAAAGGAGTAGAAAAATTTATCATCATAGACGAGCCAGCGCCAGCAGGAATTCTGACTTTAAAGGAAGTGGAAAAAGCTGGTGAAGAATACAACCAGAAGAACCCGGAAGAGTTTGATAAAATTGCCCTGGCTCTGGAACGGGATGACCTGGCCACCATTATTTACACTCCAGGGACGACGGGAATTCCCAAAGGAGCTATGCTCAGCCATTATAACCTGGTCAACAACATCCAAACCTTGCGCTCCGTGGTGGAGTACACTGTAAAAGATACAGTTCTCAGTTTTCTGCCACTTTCCCATGTCCTGGAAAGAATGTGCACTTTTGCCTGGATTTATGTGGGCGCTACCATTGCTTATGCGGAAAGTGTAGATACCGTAGCTGAGAACCTGGTGGAAGTCAGGCCGACTATCATGGTCAGCGTCCCCCGTCTGTTTGATAAGTTTTACGCTCGGGTTATAGATAATGTCCTCTCCTCCTCAACTGTGAAGAAAAAAATTTTCTTCTGGGCACTCAAGGTGGGACGCAAGATGGCTCAGAAAAGGATGAACAAAGAAAAACCATCCTGGTGGCTGAAACTGCGCTACCGCCTGGCCTATAAGCTGGTGTTTTCCAAGATTGTGGAAAAGACCGGCGGAAGGGTACGTTTCTTCGTTTCGGGAGGAGCGCCGCTCTCCCGGGACATTGCTGAGTTCTTCCTGGCCATGGGCATTATTATCATTGAAGGTTATGGTCTGACGGAAACTTCTCCTGTTATTGCTCTCAACACGCTGGATGATTTCCGGTTTGGCACGGTGGGTAAGGTCCTGCCCGGCGAGGAAGTGAAGTTTGCCCCGGACGGGGAAATCTGGGTGCGCGGTCCCAATGTTATGAAAGGTTATTTTAAGAAGGAAGAAGAAACCAGGGAAGCCTTTGAAGATGGCTGGTTCAAGACCGGAGATATCGGCTACCTGGATAAAGACGGGTATCTGGTGATTACTGACCGGAAAAAGGATATCATCGTCACAGCTGGCGGCAAGAACGTGGCTCCGCAGCCGATTGAAAACACCATCAAGACCAGCCCCTACATTGCCAACGCCGTGGTCGTGGGCAACGGCCGAAAATTTGTCTCAGCCTTGATTGTCCCGGACTTTGATAAGCTGGAAGCTTATGCCAGGGAAAAGGGCTTAGTTTACAAAGACCTCGAGGAACTTGCGGCCAGGCCCGAGGTTTACGAGTTCCTGATGCAGGAAATTGAGCGGTTGACTCCGCACCTGGCCTCCTATGAAAAGATAAAGAAGATAGCCATCCTGCCCAGGGATTTTGACCTGGAAGCTGGCGAGCTCACCCCCACTCTTAAGGTAAGGCGAAAAATTGTGGAAGAAAAGTACAAACCGATAATTGATAAAATTTACCAGGAATAAAACAGAACTACAGGAAAATTAATCCCGGCTGGGAAAGAAAGCACCTTTCCGTCGTCTTTTTAGTTGAAACTGATCACTTTTCATTCCCGGGTTGTTTAATCCTTTTGGTGGAGTGTTGACCATGGATCAACCAACGGCGGAAATTAAGTCAGCTTTTGCCGGGCATCGGGAAAGATTAAGAGAAAAATTTTTGAAGGGCGGCCTGGCTGGTTTTCTGGATTATGAGATAGTGGAGCTGCTCCTAACGCTTGGTACCCCCAGAAAAGATTGTCGGGAAGCAGCCCGTCTGGCGCTTCAAGAATTCAAAACCTTTCGCGGGGTCATGGAAGCAGACCCGCTGGAGCTGCAAAAAATAAAGGGGATTGGCCCCAAAAATGTTTTTGGTCTGAAACTGGTCCGGGAAGTGGCCAGGCGTTACCTTAAAGACTGCATCATCAAGCGGCCGGTCTGTAAGTCTTCGCGGGAAGTCTTTGACTACCTCTATTACAGTCTGCGCGACTTAAAAATTGAGGTTTTCAAGGTATTGTTTCTCAACACGAAAAATCAGATTCTGGAAGAAAAAACGCTCTTTGAGGGCACGGTAGATTCCAGTGCGGTTTATCCGCGGGAAGTCATCAAACAAGCCCTCAAGTACGAAGCGGCCAACCTGATTTTTGTGCACAACCATCCTTCCGGGGACCCCGAACCTTCTACCTGCGACCGGGAAATCACCAGAGACCTGGTTTTTGCCTGCGCCGTGATGCAAATCCGGGTTCTGGACCATATCATCATCGGCAACAACTGCTATTACAGCTTTGCTGATGAGGGGTTAATTGAGAAATACCAGGCGCATTTTTACAGCGTGAACTTCTGCCGCGGCGCAGAAAATTCTGGTTGAAGAGAAATGGCATTTCTGGTTAAATGCTTATGCAGGGAGGATAACGGATGCGCCCGATAATTGAAATTGCCAGTAAGCTTGATATTTCTGAAGAATACCTGGAATATTACGGCCGCTACAAGGCCAAGGTTAATTACCAGCCGCTACTTTTGGAAAAGAGGGGAAAACTCATCATGGTCACGGCTATGACCCCGACACCGGCTGGTGAAGGGAAAACCACCACGGCCATTGGCCTTTCTGATGCCCTGAACCGCCTGGGCAAAAAAGCCTGCCTGGCTCTCCGGGAACCATCTTTAGGCCCGGTTTTTGGCATCAAAGGCGGGGCTACGGGCGGGGGCCGGGCCATGGTCATCCCCAGAGAAGAGATTAACTTACATTTTACCGGTGATATTCACGCCGTCACCTCAGCGCACAACCTGCTGGCCGCTATGGTTGACAACCGGATTCATTTTGACGGGCCAACCGGGTTGCTTGACGGCCGGAACGTCACCTGGAAAAGAGTCCTGGACATGAACGACCGCGCCCTGCGGCAGATAATAATCGGGACAGATGAGACCTTCCAGGGCTTTGCCCGGGAAACAGGTTTTGACATCACGGCTGCTTCTGAAGTGATGGCCATTCTGTGCCTTTCTTCTGACCTCCAGGACCTGAAGAGAAGAGTGGGAAATATTCTTATCGGTTACACGGTAGACGGGAAACCGGTTTTTGCCCGGGACATCAAGGCCGATGGGGCCATGACCGCTCTTTTAAAAGATGCTTTAAAACCCAACCTGGTGCAGACATTAGAAGGGACACCAGCCTTCATTCACGGCGGTCCTTTTGCCAACATTGCTCATGGCACCAACTCTATCGTGGCCACGAAACTGGCTCTGAGCCTGGCTGAATATGTGGTGACCGAGACCGGTTTTGCTTCTGACCTCGGGGCCGAAAAATTCTTTGATATTGTGGTGCGCACCGGTCAGGTTCCGCCCCCGGATGGCTGCGTGCTGGTTTCTACCCTGCGGGCCCTCAAGTATCATGGCGGAATCAAGCTTGACGAGATAGGCAAAGAAAATCCGCCGGCAGTGGAAGCGGGCTTTGAGAATTTAAGGAAGCACATAGAAAACCTGAGGATTTTTGGCGTGCCCTTTGTGGTGGTCTTGAACCTTTTCCCCAACGATTTCAAATCAGAAATTGAAACCTGGATAAACCTGGCTAAAGCGGAAGGCGTCCGCTTTGCCCTGAGCGATGTCTACAACCAGGGTGGAGCTGGCGGTCTGGAACTGGCTGAAGAGGTCATCAAAGCCATAGAAGAAGACGCGGCCCATTTTGATTTTCTTTATCCGGCAGAAGCTCCGCTGCTGACCAAGGTAGAGACGATTGCCAGAAAAATTTATGGAGCGGATGGCATTAAGGTAGAAACCTCGGCCCGCAAGAAAATTGAGCAGTATGAAAAACTGGGCTTTGGTCAGTACCCGGTCTGCATAGCCAAGACCCAGGCTTCTTTATCTGATGATGCCAAGAAACTCGGCCGGCCGCGGGGCTGGACGCTGACCGTGACCAACGCTTCGCTGAGTGCTGGTGCTGGTTTTGTCGTTATTCTGTGTGGTGATATAATGACCATGCCGGGCTTGCCCAAAGCACCCCAGGCTGAGAAAATTGATGTTGATGATGAGGGCAAAATCGTGGGCATGATTTAAGAGGCTCGTCCTATTAGACTGACAGGGAAAAATTATTTTTGCCCGGGTGTGGAGAATAAAATAAATTAATTGAAAATTGGCTTTGGCTGGATAAAGCCAATAACTGGAGGATAGACATGAAACCAGATGAGACCGAACAGAAACAGGTTTCCAGGACCAAGGCTCTGGATGCTGCTCTATCACAGATTGAGAAACAGTTTGGCAAGGGCGCGGTTATGAAGCTCGGGCAGAAGGAAGCAGCCGTTAAGGCTGAGGTGATACCAACAGGTTCCATTTCCTTTGACTTGAGTCTGGGCATCGGCGGGTTTCCCCGCGGAAGGGTGATTGAGATTTTCGGACCAGAGGCAACCGGCAAGACAACTCTGGCACTGCATGTGATTGCAGAGGCCCAGAAAAGAGGTGGGCAGGCGGCCTTCATTGATGCTGAGCATGCCCTGGACCCTAACTATGCGGCCAAGCTGGGCATCAACATAGACGAGCTTTTGATCTCCCAGCCTGATTATGGCGAGCAGGCCCTGGAAATTGCCGAAGTCCTGGTACGCAGCGGCGCGGTGGATGTTATCGTGGTGGATTCAGTGGCCGCTCTGGTGCCCAAAGCGGAGCTTGAAGGTGAGATGGGTGATGCTCACATGGGGCTCCAGGCTAGGCTTATGTCTCAGGCGCTGCGAAAATTGACGGCCATCGTCAGCCGCTCCAAGACCTGCTTTATTTTCATCAACCAGATCAGAGAAAAAATCGGCGTGTTTGTGGGCTCACCAGAAACAACCACCGGCGGCCGGGCGCTAAAATTTTACGCCTCTCTGAGAATAGACGTGCGCAAGCTGGCAGCCATCAAAGAAGGTGAGGAAGTGGTGGGTAGCCGGGTCAAAGTCAAAGTGGTCAAGAACAAACTGGCTCCGCCTTTCCGGGAAGCTCAGTTTGATATCATCTTTGGCGAGGGCATATCACGCGAGGGCGACCTGGTGGACTGCGGTTTACAATACGGGATACTGGAAAAAACCGGCACCTGGTATTCTTACAAAGGAGAAAGACTCGGTCAGGGACGGGAAAACGTCAAAAAACTGCTCAAAGAAAACAAAGAACTGGCCGACCAGATTGACCGGGAAATCAGACAGAAGGTGGGCCTCCTGAGCGAAGAACAGGAAGAAGAAAAAGAAAGCAAAAAATAAAAGGTTATCGTCCAGGCCTTTGAAAATAATTATCAGGAGGGGCAAAGATGAAAAGAAGGGCTTTCCTGTCTTTTTTGGGAGGGCTGGGTTTTTATCTGCCCTTGAAATTTAAGTTTAAAAACATGGTTAACGGAGGAGGGGAAAAAATGAGTTATCAGGCAAAGGATTATTCCGGGCTCATTGGACTGCCGGGTTTCAGCGAAACCCTGCTCAGGAACCATTTCACTCTTTACCAGGGTTATGTCAACAATACTAACAAGTTGCTGGACCTTCTGGCTCAGATGACTAAAGAGGGCAAAGTCAGCCAGCCGGAGTTTGCCGAACTGAAACGCCGGCTCGGCTGGGAATGGAACGGCATGCGGCTGCATGAGTATTATTTTGAGAATCTAGGCGGAAAAGAGCCTTTATCCACCAGCAGCCGTCTTTACCAGAAGATAACCGAGAGTTTTGGCAGCTACGAGCTCTGGGAAAAAGAATTCAAGGCTATGGGAACCATGAGGGGTATTGGCTGGGTAGCTCTCTACTACGACCGGCCGGCAGACCGGCTGATAAATTTCTGGATTAACGAACACGACGTGGGCCACCCGGCCGGCGCCGAACTTCTGCTCATCATGGATGTTTTTGAGCATGCTTTTATCACTGATTACGGCCTGAAGAAAGCTGACTACGTAGAAACGTTCTTCAAGAACATCAACTGGAAAGCAGTGGAGAACCGCCTGAAGTAATTTGACTGACCGGTTTCAATTAAAAACTTTTCTTTGTATAATTCGTATAATTAAAAAAACTTGAGGAGGACCAGATGGGTGTAGTGCTGGAAGTCCAGGACCTGAAAAAAAGATACGGTAGCCTTGAAGCTCTCAAAGGAGTCAGTTTCAAAGTAGAAGAGGGCGAAATCTTTGGTCTCATTGGCCCGAACGGAGCCGGTAAGACCACCACCCTGAGAATAATTGCCACTCTGCTGACTCCGACTGATGGCCGGGTAACTTTCCTGGGCTACGACCTGAAGAAACATCCGGAGAAATTCCGCGAGCACATCAGTTACCTGCCCGAGGAAGCCGGGGCTTACCGCAACATGAAGGGAATTGACTACCTGAATTTCATGGCCAGGTTTTATGCCAGGGATGAAGCTCAGGTTAAAGAATATGTTGAACGGGCGGAACGGATTTGCGGGCTGGGCGAAAGGCTCAAGGATAAAGTCGGTACCTACAGCAAGGGTATGACCAGAAAGTTACTTCTGGCCCGGGCCCTGATGACCAAGCCGGCTCTGGCTATCCTGGATGAACCGACTTCCGGGCTGGATGTCATCAACTCTCTGGAAGTCCGGGAGATGATTAAGGGCTTTACCAAGGAAGGGGTCTCCGTGCTCCTCTCTTCTCATAACATGCTGGAAGTAGAATTTCTCTCCGACCGGGTGGCTCTGATAGACCGTGGTCTGATACTTGACAGCGGAACCCCACAGGGCCTGAAGGAAAAATATCAGGCTTCTAACTTAGAAATTGTTTTCAGGAGTGCCGTAAGATGAAAAACTTCACCCATCTTCTGGTAAAAGAAATTAAAGAGCTTTTAAATAAACAGCTGATTATTTCCCTGGCTTTTATCCTGATTATTTTTAATTTTATCGGCAACGTGACCAAGTCCGAGATGAAAAAAGCTATGGCCAAGCAGAAAGTAGCTGTGCTGGACCTGGACCGCTCGCCTGTTTCCCGAAACCTTATCGGAGCCCTTAATGCCGCTAATTTCATCATAGAAGAAAAATCAGGGGACAAGAATAAAGTAGTGGATGAAATCCGCCACAGTTCGCTTGACCTGCTGGTCGTCATACCTGAGGGATTTGGAGAAAAAGCCACCAAATTTCAACCGGTGGAAGTGGAAACTTATTCCTTTCTTCGCGGCGTTTCCCTGGCCGGGCGCAGCAAAAGTGAAGTGGTCAGGATGCTTTTAAACTCCACCAATGAATACCTGTCCAATGAATTTTTGAAAGCCAAAATCCCTGAGGTGGACCCCAAACTGCTGAAGGCCCCGATTAAAAACAGGGAGTACGTGATAATTAAGGATAAACAGGCTGAAGGCTCTTCTGCCCTGGTAATCGGAGCCATGACAGCTCAGAACTTTATCCTGCCGGTCATTTTGATGATGATCATCATGTATTCAGCCCAGATGGTCATCACGGCCATTGCCATGGAAAAGCAGAACAAAACCCTGGAAACATTGTTGACCGTGCCCATTTCCCGGACTTCTATAGTCATGGCCAAAATGCTGGCCGCGGCCCTGGTGGGGTTAATCTCTGCGGCCATTTACATTCTGGGATTCCGTAAAGCTTTTAGCTTTTCTGAAGGTGACATCGGCCAGGCGCTGAGCGGCGTGGCTCCTCTCCTGAAGCAGCTCGGCCTGACCATAAACACTCAGGGCTACGTTCTCTTCGGGATTTCTCTTTTCTTGACTATACTCTGTGCCCTGGCTTTAGCTACTATCCTGGGTGTTCTGGCTGAAGATTACCGGACGGCCCAGAGTCTTTCTTTCCCCTTGATTTTCCTGGTTATGGTTCCCTACTTCATAAGTTTGTTTGCTGATATAAACTCCATGTCTCTTCCGGCGAAATTACTGGTTTTAGCCATTCCTTTCTCGCATCCGTTCTTCGCCATGACCAACATCATGTTTGGCCATCTGAACATGGTTTATCTGGGCATTGTTTACAACTTCCTTTTTGTGGCGGTGCTCCTCTACTGGACGACCAAAATCTTCTCCACGGACCGCGTGCTGACCATGAAGCTCAAGTGGGGCAAGAAAAAAGTGGTGCTGTAAGGCAGGAGAAAATTAGTCCGGGTTGGTGGACAGATTAAGATTATCAGCGCTTTAACCAGGCCTTCAGGCTGGAAAGCCAAAAGCCATAAGGTAAAGGATCCCTTGCCGTTCAGGGTTTAAATCAAGGATGGAGTTTATTTCATCGTCAAAGAAGGCGGCTACCGGGCAACTGACCAGGCCGCAGGAAACAGCGGCCAGGGCGGCGTTCTGAGCGGCATGTCCGGCATCCAGGTAGATGTAGCGGAAGGCACGGTCTCCGTACTTCCAGCTTCCTTTAGAGAACACTGCGGTAAAAAGAAGGATAAAACCAGCCTCCGACAGGAAATCCTGATTAAGGGCGGAACTGGCCAGAACCGGCCCGAAATTTCCGGCGTATTTCATCCGCAGGGAATGATTTTCAGCCTGGTAATGATAAAGACCGGCTTCCAGCCCGTCTACCAGGTGGGCCGAAAGATAGGTCTCAACCGGGTAAAGGGCTCCAGCCGAAGGGGCTGTTTTCAGGTAAAAATCACCCTTCCGGAAAGAAAGGCCAGAAGCAGCCCACAGGACCTGGGAGACAAAGGGCAGAGGGACCGGTTTCCGGGCAAACTCGCGGCGACTCCGCCGGCGGCTGATGACCTGAAAAACCGGTTTTCCGTCCGTGAGGTCAGGTTCTGGCAGGCTTACTGATTTATCAACCATCTGGGCTTTTAGTTTTTCGATTTTTTGCTGCCACTCCAGATAGCCCTGAGAATAAGCCTCCCGCTGGTACTTGGTTCTGTTCTGAAAAGCTTTGCCTACCTCTTCCATCATTTTTTACCTCCCTGACAGAAAGCTTACCGGCGCGGGCCAAGAAAAAATGGTTAGATGATAAGATTCTTCGCCCTTTATTTAGTCGCTAACTTCTGAGAAAATATGAACAGGAGAGGCAAATGAAGTCAACGGTGAATAAGATGGGCAAGAGAAAGAGGATTGCCCTGGTGGCTCATGATAACAAGAAGCCAGACCTGCTGGAATGGGTCAAGTTTAACCGGCAGCTTCTGGCCAGACACGAGCTCTGGGCCACTGGGACAACTGGCACCCTGTTAAAAAATGAACTGGGGCTTGAAGTGAACATCCTGAAAAGCGGGCCCCTGGGTGGCGACCAGCAGGTGGGAGCCAAAATCGCTGAGGGCGAGATAGATTTTCTCATCTTTTTCTGGGACCCCCTGGAACCTCTGCCTCATGACCCGGACGTCAAAGCTCTGCTGAGAATTGCCGTGGTCTGGAACATTCCGGTGGCCTGTAACCGTTCCTCGGCGGATTTTATGATTTCCTCGCCATTGATGGACGAAGAATACCCCCGGCTGATGCCAGATTATTCAGATTATCGGCAGCGTGAGATAAAACTCAGCTGAGAGTTTTCAGCACCTTTTTCAGGTACTGTCCGGTGATAGAAACCGGAGAGTGGGCCACTTCTTCTGGTGTCCCCTGAGCTACCACGTAACCACCTTTTTCGCCACCTTCCGGTCCCAGGTCAATCACGTAATCAGCGTTCTTGATAACTTCCAGGTTGTGTTCAATGACGATCAGGCTGTGACCTTTTTCCACCAGGTTGTGAAAGCAGTTTAAAAGGACCCGCACATCATCAAGATGCAGGCCGACGGTTGGTTCATCAAAAAGATAGAGTATTCTCCGGCTTTTTTCGTGGCTCAGGTAATAACCGAGCTTGATGCGCTGCAGTTCGCCGCCTGAAAGGGTGGTGGTCGGCTGGCCCAGCCGGAGGTAGCCGAGACCCACTTCCGCCAGGGGTTTAAGCCGCCGCACGATGTCTTCGCGGTCCGAGAAAAATTCCAGAGCTTCGTTGATGCTCATCTGTAAAACTTCGTGAATGTTCTTGCCGCGGTATTTAATTTCCAGGATTTCCGACTTGTAGCGCTTACCGCCGCAGGTCTCGCAGGTCAGGACCACGTCGCTCAGGAATTGCATTTCTACTTCTTTAAAACCGGCTCCCTGACAGTCCGGGCACTGACCGCGGCTGGTGTTAAAAGAGAAATGCCCGGCTTTGTAACCGGCAGCCCGGGCTTCCCGGGTGCTGGCAAAAACTTCTCTTATACCATCAAGCGCTTTGGTGTAGGTGGCGGGTATGGAACGCGGGGAAGTGCTCAGCGGCGATTGGTCCACCAGGATGATGCGGTCAAGTTTTTCTGTGGCGGCAATGTAATTGAAGGCCTCAAAAGCCTGGCCGTTAAGTCCGCGGTAGATGACTTCTTCCAGCAGAGTGCTTTTCCCGGAGCCCGAAACCCCGGTGATGCAGACCAGGTTCCCGAGAGGAATTTTAAGGTCCAGGTTTTTCAGGTTATGCTTGCGGGCGCCTTTAATTATGATAAAGCCCTGTGGCTTTCTTCGCTTTTCCGGACAGGGGACGGTTAGTTCTTGGCGCAGGTAACGGGCTGTCAGAGAAGTGCTTTTTTTAAGAAAATTGTCCATGGGGCCAGCGTAAAGCACCTGGCCACCATGCTCGCCGGCTCCTGGCCCCAGGTCCACCAGAAAGTCCGCTTCTCTTATTATCTCCGGGTCATGTTCCACTACCACCACAGTGTTGCCAATCTCCTGCAGGCTGCGCAGAATATTGGTCAGGCGACGGTTGTCCCGGGGGTGAAGTCCGATGGAAGGTTCGTCCAGGACAAACATGCTGCCCACCAGCGAGGCGCTCAGGGCCGCAGCCAGGTTGATGCGCTGGGCTTCACCGCCGCTCAGGGTGAAGGTCAAACGGTCAAGCGTCAGGTAATCCAGGCCGACCTCCATCAGGAAGCGCAGCCGGTTGCTGATTTCCTGCAGTAGCTTTTCGGCAATTTTTTGCTGGTAAGGAGTTAAGCTTAAGTTTTCCACAAATTCCAGAGCCTGGGAGACGGTCATGGCGTTAAAATCACCGATGGATTTGCCGGCAATTTTTACCGCCAGAGCCTGCGGGTTCAGCCTGGTATGACCGCAGGCCGGGCAGGGGACATACTTGCGGTAGCGGCTGAGCATCACCCGAACCTGGACCTTGTATTTTTTACTTTCCAGCCACTCAAAGAAGCCTTTTACTCCGTAGTAGCCATCTCCGCCGTCCAGCACAAAACGCTGTTGTTCAGGAGTAAGACGGGAGAAAGGGACGTCGGTGGGGATGTGCCTTTTCCGGGCTTCACGTAGTAACTCCCGTAGAAGACCGCGGGAAGCAGGCTTGGTCCAGGGTTCAACCGCACCTTCTTCCAGCGACTTGTTCTTATCCGGAATGATGCGGTCTTCGTCCAGCACCGCCAGGTCGCCAAACCCATGGCAGACCGGACAGGCTCCCTGCGGGCTGTTGAAAGAAAGCAGGTTCGGGGTTGGCTCTTCGTAAGTGATATGGCACGTCTTGCATTCCAGGTGTTCGGAGAAATGGAAAACTTTTCCCTCAGTGGTATGGACACTAACCCGGCCATCGCCTTTTTTCAAAGCAATTTCCAGGGAATCAACCAGCCGTTCGCGGTCTTCAGGGTCCAGCAGCAGCTGGTCAACGAGGATTTCCAGGTTTCCTGTTTTCTGAGGGCTGACTTTTATTTCATCAAGGTTTGATATTTTCCCCTCGGCAAAAACCTGGAGAAAACCTTCCTTCTTTAATTCGCTAATTTTTCTGGAATCGGGCCAGGAAAAGGTAATGAAAAGCCTGGTGCCAGAAGGCAAACGTAAAAGCGTATCAGCCATGGAATCAATGGTATCGCGGATGACCGGTTGCCCGCATTTAAGACAGTGGATGGTCCCTATTCTGGCGTAAAGCACCCGCAGGTAGTCGTAGATTTCGGTTACCGTGGCTACAGTTGAACGCGGGTTTCTGGCTGGTGCTTTCTGCTGGATGGCCACCGCCGGCGGCAGACCTTCCATCAGGTCGGCATCTGGCTTGTCCATTTTCTCCAGAAACTGCCGGGCGTAGGAAGACAACGACTCCAGGTACCGGCGCTGGCCCTCAGCATAGAGGGTATCAAAAGCCAGAGAGGATTTGCCCGAGCCGCTCAACCCGGTAATGACGATTAATTTCCCAACGGGCAGGTCCAGGTCTATGTTCTTGAGGTTGTGAGTCCGGACTCCGCGCAGGATAATCTTTTCTTCCATGGTAAAAAAATTATACTCTTAAAGGTTAATTTAGGTAAGAATTCTTCAGGCTTTAAGGCAGCAAACTCGCGGTGAAGACCTGGATGAAAGGAGAAAGATGGCTTGTGGAGCAGAAGTAAAAACCAGAGGAGATCAGGTAAGTTGTTCTAGATGTTAAATCATGCTACACAAGGGGGAAAACAGGAGGTTATTAATTAAGGAATGAAATTTTGGCCATTAGTAATTACGATGGGAATAAAAGCCGTCAGAAACAGAAATTGTGGAGCTGAATAAAGATTAACCAGCGATTAAAAAAATTTTGGCAAAGCGGGAAGTTTATCAACCAAGTTTTCTCTTAAATTGAGCCCTAAGTAGCGCCAGGAAAAATGGCGGGGATTCTGGTATAATCAGAAAACTTAAACTGGCGTGGTCATGAAAGCTTTAATTTTGTTCGGCATAGCAGTGGCACTGGCCGTAGATGCCATGGCCGTGACCATTGGTCTGGCCTGCTATTTAAACGGGCTCAAGAGAAGCCAGACTGTCCGGCTGGCTCTGCATTTCGGGATGTTTCAGTTTGGCATGCCGGTTATTGGCTGGTTTATCGGCGAAAATCTGCTGAAACTGGTTTCTGACTATGACCACTGGGTAGCCTTTGGCTTGCTTCTCGTAATTGGGTTGCGCATGATTAGAGAATCTTTTAAGGAGGAACAGGAGAGGTTTAAAGCCCAGGACTCAACCAGGGGGTGGCCGTTAGTGGTACTGGCTCTGGCCACCAGCCAGGATGCTCTGGCTACTGGTCTCAGCCTTTCAGTTCTGGGGATAAACATCTGGTTGGCCAGCACGGTCATTGGCCTGACCGCCTTTTCCCTCACGGTGGTGGCCAGCCGTCTGGGGCCGCTTCTGGGCAAAGTCTTTGGCCGGCGGGCAGAAATTGCCGGAGGTTTGATTTTAATTTTAATCGGCCTCAAGATTCTGGTTGACCATCTCGGTTAAAAGGTTTGGCCCAGCCTGTGTTTTGACATTTATCAGGTTTTTTCTATAATAACTTTTGCTCTGAAGCTCAGTGTGATGAGATTGAATGATTAAAGGTTATTTTGGGCAAGCACAGGAGGCTGTTTGATTTCAGGTATTGGCGTTGACATCATTGAAGTAGACAGGGTTGAAGAAAAACTGAAGAGAACGCCTGGACTGAAAGAAAAACTTTTTACCGGTGTGGAAATTTCTTATTGTGAAGGCAAGCATTCTCCGGCTCTGCACTATGCCGCCCGCTTTGCGGCCAAGGAAGCCTTCATGAAAGCCCTGGGCACTGGCTGGAGCGAAGGAATTAAGTTTTCTGAGATTGAAGTACACAACCTGGAGTCTGGCCAGCCGGTTATTGAAGTTTCTGGCCGGGCCAGAGAACTTTTTGAAGCCAGGGGCCTGAGCCGGGTGCATGTTTCTTTGTCCCATCTAAAGACTTATGCCGTGGC
>JBBIRN010000030.1:0-15006 GCA_037441785.1 Candidatus Aminicenantota bacterium
AGTTCTTCCAGAGAAATGTTTTTCAGGCCGGCCAGCATTCGGGCTGTGGTTAAAACCAGGGCGGGCTCGTTTCGGGAGTAGACTTTTTTTTCTGGCCAGGGAGTCAGGTAAGGCGCATCGGTCTCCACCAGCAAACTGGTCAGAGGAAGTTTTTTGGCAACCTCTCTTAAATCATCCGCCCGCTGGTAGGTAAGTATGCCGGAGAAAGAAATCAGAAATCCCAGGTCTAAAGCCTGGCTGGCTACCTCGTAAGTTTCGGTAAAACAATGGAAGATGCCCCGCAGCCGGCCTTTTCTGGCTTTGAGTAATTCCAGAATTTGCTGACCGGCCAGGCGGCTGTGGATGATGACCGGAAGTTTGAGCTCTACGGCCAGGTCCAGCTGTTGCTCAAGGGCCAGCCGCTGCTTTTCGGGCGGTGAAAATTGTAATGAAAATCCAGCCCTATTTCACCTACCGCCAGAATCTTTTTTTCTTCAGCCAGCTGTCTTATGGTTCTCAGGTGCCCGTCTTTCAGTTCTCTGGCCTGGTGAGGGTGAACCCCGGCGGCCAGATAAATTCCTGGCTGTTCAGCGGCCAGCTTCAGCCCGGTATCCAGACTGGATTTAAGACAAAGGTCAAGCGGGCAGAGAATCCGGCCTATACCTTTTTCTCTTGCTCTGGCTAAAACCTGCCACCGGTCAGCTTCAAACTGGCGGTCATCCAGGTGGGCGTGAGAATCAATAAGCTCAAACTTGGCGGATGGTTCGTTGGTGGTCATTTTTTTGCTGTCAGCAAATGTTTTCCCTCAGGGCAGATAAAATTTTTTACCTTGGGCCTCAAATAAAAAAAGGGAGGAGAAACTTTGATTTCTCCCCCCATCATCATTGTTTTTTTTAATTCATAACTTTTGACCTGAGCTGGGCGGGCGGGATGGCACCGTTGGAAATCAGCTTGGTCAGAAAATCTGTCCGGTTAAAATTGGCTCCTTTGGTCCTCTGCACATCCTTTTCCAGGTCCAGCAGTTCCTGCAGTCCAACGTAGGGCAGGGCACCCATCCCTGGGTTGAGTACCAGGTAATCCCATTTTCTTTCGGCTTCGGCTTCAGTCTGGAATCCCTGGATGGTCAAATATTTTATCACCTGGTCCTTGGTCATGCCGCCCTGGTGGATGTTGAGGTCCACGATAAAGTCCATGGCTGTTTTCAACATCAATTTCAACTGGGTCAACCTTAATCTGAGGTCATAATCGCCAAACCCAGCGGTGATCAGGTTTTCCTGCAGGTAAACCGGCCAGCCCAGAAGCAGGGCCGGGTTGGGGAAAACCTTGCTGATTAAGGAAGATGATTTTCTAGTGCTCACCAGCGGAACAAAACTGCCAGGGAAAACTTTCTGGGCAGCCATCACATCAAGGTAGAAATAGTTGTATTCTTCCAGCAGGTTATTGGCTTTATCATCTGGCCAGTTAGCTGGAATACCGGCAATTTCGATAGTGTAGTTACCCTGGGTATCATAGGCTCCAGGTCCGACCAGGCGGGTAGGAGTTAGAAGGGCAAAATAGGGCGGCATTTTCTTGATGGTCAGATTTTCTGCGGGTACCGGGAAAAGCTTGGATTCCAGGCCAAATTTTTTAACCTTTTCCGCTGAGGCGGCGATGCTGTTAACCAGCTCATCTCGGGTGGGGTGCAGTCCTTTTATCTTGTCAAAAACATTCTTAATGACCTTGTTCATGATGACATCCTGCTCTCCCTGCATCTGCTCTATGTTTATTTCCGGATACATCATCTTGTGCAGGGGGATGCAGACCAGGAGCATTTCTCTTCTGATGTTCTTGACATCAGTGGTGGCTCTGGAAATAAGTTCTTCCTGACTGATGGCCGTGCCAGAGAGTCTCTGAATCAGCCGGCGATGGACTTCGGGACCGAGCCGGAAATTGCCGGTAGATTTGGGCAGTAATTCATTCTGCAGGTATCTTTGATAATCTTCCAGCACCGGGAGGAGCTTGTTAACTTCAGCCTGGAAGAGCTGTTTCACCGGGTCTGAAGCGCCAGCGGCCAGGGTAGGGACTTCATTTTTATAAAAATCAATGATATATGGCATCTGGGCGATAGCTGTTTCAGTATAAGCCTGAGCGGGTGTTTTCAAGATCTCTTTAGCTTTTTTAAGCAAGCCGGGTAATTGTTTGACCCGTTCAGTGGCACTTTTTACCCGAGCATCTATGGGCGCAAAATCCTTGGACAGGAGGCCATAGACACTGTTGATGATAATGTCATTGTAATAAAGTGGGTTGTAATCCCAGGGGAGCAGGTTCTCCAGCTTAACAAACTCCAGGTCAATATAATCAAAGAGGATGTTGAGGGATTGCTGATTTTCCGGGCTGAGCTTGGAGCGGTCAAGCTTAATCATATCGCCGTTAATTTTCTTCAGGAATTCATCTCTTTTATCCACGTTGGATTCACTGGGGTCTTCCAGTTTGTCGTTGTACTTGTAATAGCCAGCCAGGGTGGCAGCGGTGGGGTTGAATTTCCAGTATTCATCAAGGTAAGTCTCCAGGATTTTCTGGAACTTGGCATCTTCTTGGCTCTGGCCGAACAAATAGCCCAGCGGCAGAGCCAGGAACAGGAAGACAGAGAGAGTGGCGATGAGTTTAACTTTCTTCATTATTTTTTACCTCCTCATCTTTTTTCTCGTTCAGGTTAATTAAAAGCCTGATTGAATTCAACATAAAATGCTACCACAAGAAGCGTCAAAATATCAAATATTAATTATTCAATTTGAATAAAATATTTTCCCTCTACCACCTGATAAAAGCGGAACCCCAGGTAAAACCAGAACCAAAGGCCGTTAAGGCAATCAGCATGCCAGGCTTAATCTTGCCTTCTTTCACGGCCTCTGAAAGGGCAATGGGAATAGAAGCAGCGGTCGTGTTGCCGTATTTGTGGATGTTTCTGATGACTTTTTCTTCCGGAATTTTAAGCCCTCTGGCGACCATCTGGGAAATGCGGTCATTGGCCTGGTGAGGTATGAGATAATCAATGTCGTTGACGGTCAGGCCCAGCTTTTCCAGGCCGGCCATAACTGCCTGAGGCATTTTTTCGCAGGCATTTTTAAAGACCAGCCGACCGTTCATTCGGG
This sequence comes from Candidatus Aminicenantota bacterium, assembly GCA_037441785.1. GTDB lineage: Bacteria > Acidobacteriota > Aminicenantia > Aminicenantales > Saccharicenantaceae > Saccharicenans. The sequence continues at coordinate 3,111 of JBBIRN010000030.1, forward strand.
GATAAAACTTTCCCTGATGGAAAAATTCTTCCCGGAAAGTCGGGTTGTCTTTAGAAGAGGGCTTTTCCATCCACAGTTCACTCACAAACCGGCCGTCAGAGAAAAGATGACAGGAAAGCACTCCACGTCCATCATCCGAATCATTGGCTTCCAGCACCAGGGCTCCAGCCCCATCACCAAAAAGCACAGCCATGTCGCGCCCCTCATCAGAGAAATCAAGGTTGGCGGATTGTAGTTCTGCGGCCACCAGCAGGATTTTATTATAAGTGCCGGTCCTGATGTACTGGTCAGCCACAGACAGAGCATAGATAAAGCCAGAGCACTGGTTCCTGACGTCCAGGGCGCCGATCTCTTTCAGACCGAGCTTGGCCTGAACCTGAACACCGATGCCCGGGAAATAATGGTCCGGAGACAGGGTGGCGGCCACGATAAAGTCAATTTCAGATTTGTCAATTCCAGCATCTGCTATGGCTCTGATAGCGGCTTCAGTGGCCAGGTCTGAGGTGCCAACACCAGGTTCAGCCCAGTGTCGCTCGACAATGCCCGTTCTCTCTCTGATCCATTCGTCAGATGTGTTCATCATTTTTTCCAGGTCATGGTTGGTAACCACCCTGGGTGGGACATAATGCCCGATTCCTTTAATAACTGTCCTTCTCATCTGCCTGATCCTTCTAAAAATAAATTGGTTTAATAATTTATAAAAAAATTAAATGATAAGCAACAGGTAAAAAATTAAAGCCAGCCGTTTTTTTGATACCAGTCCAGCGTCTCTTTTAAGGCTTTTTCAAAATCCCAGATGGTCTCAAAACCAAAATCTTTTTTAATCTTTGATACATCAGCTATCCAGGATAATTTTTCCATATCCCGGTATTTACTGAGGTTTACCGGACTGGGTTGACCGGTCATTCTAGCCCGGGCTTCCGATAGCCCGGCCGCCACTTTAACCAGCCAGAGAGGCACGCGCACCACTCGCGGTTTTACCCGGAGGTAGGCAGCGGCTTTTTGACCTATTTCTTCCCAGGTTCTGGGCACCGGGTCGGCTACGTTGTAAATTTCACCCGATTTAAAATCCTGTTCCAGACCGAGCAACAGGGCTCTGATCAGGTCATCCACGTAGCACAGGCTCATGGTCAGGTTTTTATTAAAGGTTAAAAGCCAGCCCTTTTTCAGGTTCTGGAAAAACTGCAGGAAATCCTGGTCGCGCGGACCGTAGATAGCTGCAGCCCGGAATATTATTACCGGCATTTCATCTTTGTGCTTGAGTGTTTCCAGCTCGGCCTGAAGTTTACTTTGACCATAGGGTGAGGCCGGAGCCGGTGGCTCGTTTTCCTTGACCGGCTGGCCGTCAGTTGAAGGGCGTCCCGCGGCCAGGCTGCTCAAAAGCACAAACCTCGGTCTCAATCCCTTTGCCAATATTCTTTCCAACAGCCTTGCTGTTCCAGCCTGATTTACAGTATAATAATCGTCCGGACGCACACTTTTAGTCAGTCCGGCTAGGTGGAAGACAAGCTCAATATTATCTGGCAGAGGAGGTAGTGAGAGCAGGTCACCGACCAGGAAATGAAGTCGCGGGTGCCCCCGGAGCCAGGCTAACTTGTCAGGCTGACGGACCAGGGCATAGACCTGATGATTTTCGCGGGCGAGTAAGGCTTCTATCAAAGAGCTTCCGATAAAACCTGAACCACCGGTTACCAGAATGTTCATGCTCAGATTTTAAACTAGCCAACTGAGCCGGTCAATTGAGCTTGAAAAAAAACAAATAAAAAGGTAAAAAGATATAGTTTAAAGAAGAGGAAAAAGCAAAGTATAGGAGGAGAAAATGGACCTTTTTCAAAAATGTTACGAGTTCAGCCGTGATGAAGAAGTCAAAGCGGCCGGGCTGTATCCTTACTTCACACCCATTTCGGAAGCTAAAGGGAATAGAGTAAAGGTTTATGGCCGGGAAATGATTCTCATCGGCTCCAACAATTACCTCGGTTTGATTGACCATCCCAAAGTCAAGCAGGCGGCCAAAGAAGCCATAGACCGCTATGGGGTGGCCACCTGTGGTTCCCGGTTTCTCACCGGTACTATTGACCTGCATGAACAACTGGAAGAAAGACTGGCCAGGTTTGTCCACAAGGAAGCAGCTGTTACCTTTTCTACTGGCTACCAGACAAACCTGGGCATTATTTCATCAGTGGCTCAAAAAGATGATGTAGTCATCACTGACAAGATGGACCACGCCAGCATCATAGATGCCTGCCGGCTTTCCTTTGCTGAAGTTAAGAAATTCAAACACAATGATATGGAAGACCTGGAGAGAGTTCTGGCGGAAGTTCCGGACAGCAAAGGTAAATTAATTGTAGTGGATGGCGTGTTCAGCATGGAAGGCGACATTGCTGACCTGCCTAACATCGTGCGGCTGGCGAAAAAATACCACGCCCGGGTGATGGTTGATGATGCTCATGGCCTTGGCGTTCTGGGGAAGAACGGTCGCGGGACAGCCGAGCATTTTGGACTGGAAAATGAAGTGGACTTGATTATGGGTACTTTCAGCAAATCCCTGGTGTCCATCGGCGGCTTTGTGGCTGGAGATAAAAAGGTGATTAATTATATAAAACACCATGCCCGTTCCTTAATCTTCAGTGCGGCGGCTACTCCAGCTTCTGTGGCCACGGTGCTGGCGGCTCTGGAAGTTCTGGAAAACGAACCGGAGAGAAGAGAAAGACTCTGGCAGGTAACCCATTACATGAGAAATAGCTTCCAGCAAATGGGTTACAACACCGGGCTGAGCCAGACACCCATTATTCCCATTCACATCGGTGATGATGAAAAATGTTTTGCCCTCTGGAAGACTTTAAGAGATGAAGGAATATTCACCACTCCTGTTATTTACCCGGCCGTACCCAAAGGACAGGCTTTAATCAGGACCAGTTATTCCGCCAACCATACTGATGAAGAACTCAACCTGATTCTGGCGGCCTTTAAGAAATGCGGTCAGGCTCTGGGTCTTATTCCGTGAGCTGGCTCCAGGTCCAGAGGCAGGGAATGTTTAAAACAATCAGAAAAGAAGAAAAGTTTTATTCTGGCTTTCTGCTTTTATTGCTGATTTATTTCTGGATAACAGCCGGCTCTCTCCTGGGCCAGATTATGCCCCTTTCGGAAATAAAGCCTGGTCTTAAAGGCAAAGGGAAAAGTGTTTTTGCCGGCAATCAGGTTGAAGAGTTTAACGTGGAAATCCTGGGAGTCATTGAAAACAACCAGCCGAAAAAAAGCTGGATTCTGGCCAGGTTAACGGGATGCGGTCTGGAGAATACCGGAGTCATTGCGGGCATGAGTGGGAGCCCGGTTTATGTGGACGGGAAGCTAATTGGAGCCGTGGCCTTCAGTTATGCCTTTGCCAGAGAAGCCATTGCCGGCATCACACCTATTGAAGAAATGCTGGAAATTCAGCAGAAAGCGGGCGAAACAAGGATTCCGGCTGCAGCGCCGGGCTTTTATCTTGAAGGGCTTTCTTCCCAGGAAGAACTTGGCCGCCGTTATCTGGAAATGAGCCGTCAGCAGTTCCAGGAAGCCAGAATGGACCGGGCTCTGAGCCCCCTGCGGCTGCCTTTGATTTTTACCGGTTTTTCTGAAAAATCTGTAGAAGAAGCCAGAACTTTTTTTTCTGCCTCTGCCTTTCATCCGGTGCTGGGCGGAGGGGTGGTTTCTCCTCAGGCTCTAAATCTTAATCTTAAACCTTCCAATCCAAAACTTATGCCCGGGGAAGCCGTGGGCATTCAGCTTATCTCAGGGGACCTGGACTTAACCGCGGTGGGGACCGTAACCCAGGTGGACGGCAGCCGAATCCTGGCTCTGGGGCATCCTTTTTATAACCTTGGCCCGGTTGATTATGGTTTGACCAGGGTTCAGGTCTTGACGGTTGTTCCCAGCCTGGAAAGCTCTTTCAAGATGGCCGCTACCGGAGAACTTATCGGCCGGGTTACTCAAGACCGGACGAGCGGCATTTACGGAGAACTGGGTGTTCTACCCAAATACATTCCGGTAAACCTTGAGCTTCAGGAAAGTCCAGTAAAAAAGAAACAGTTTAAACTGAAAGTGGTCAACGACCCCATCCTCACTCCAGCTCTGCTGAACCTGGGACTTTCCAGTCTGGTGAGTGCTGAAGAACGTTCTTACGGCAACCTCTCGCTTGATTTTGAAGGTGATATTTTTCTGGACCAGGGACAGAGTGTTCACCTTGAAGACCTGTTCAGCGGCAATTTTGACAACCCGACTACCGGTTTTTCCAGCCTGCTGGCGGCCGTGGTTTACCTTCTGAAGAATAACGAGTTTCAGGAGGTGAAAATAGACAGCATAGACCTCAAAGTGCGGGCTGTAAACCAGGTGCGTAATGCCGTGCTGGAAAAAGTTTTGCTGGACAGGTATGAGGTCAGTCCCGGAGAAATCATCAAGGTTACGGTCTACTTTCGTACTTCCAGGAATGAAACTAAAAGGGAAGAGGTGGAGTTCCTGGCACCCGCCCTTCCTCCGGATACCGAGTTCAACCTGATGGTGGGAGATGCGGCTTCTATGCAACAGCTGGAGCGGAGTATGTACCATCTGCAGGACTTTACTCCACGCAGTTTCAGCCAGCTGCTTCGCCTACTCAGCAATCTGCGGAAAAACAACCGCATTTATTTTAAAATTCTGGCCAGCAAGCCTGGGCTTTTTCTCCGGGGAGAAGAGATGCCGAACCTGCCACCGAGCCTGAAAATGATGTTTACTTCACCGCGGGCCGCGACCACCAACCTGAGTGAAATTAACCGTTCCACTTTGGGAGAATACCAGCTGCCAGTGCCGTATGTCTTTAAGGGCTCGGTTACCATTCCCATAAAAATCAAAAAGTGAATTTATTAAAAAGGTTTAACCATAATCAGGAAGGCGCGCCGATGAAAAAAATATTGAGCTTCTCGTTTATACTTTTAATCTGTGTCCTGCTGGTCTTGGACCTTCAGGCCGTGGTGCCCAAAAAGTGGGAACTACGGACCAAGGAAGATTTTCTGAAGGGCAAGTTCAACGGTCTATCACTTTCTTCGTCTGGAGTTATTTCCGTGGGCCCGAGGCTGGAAAAGTGGGAATTGCCGGCGGAAGAATTTTACCTTTCCCTCGTTTTGGCCCCCAACGGAGTGGTTTTCCTGGGTACCGGACACAGCGGAAAGGTTTATCGGCTGGGCAGCGACCGAAAAGCCGAGCTTTATTTTCAAGCGGCGGAAATGGATGTGACCGCGCTGGCTCTGGACGCCAAGGGCCAGCTTTACGCGGCCACTTCCCCCAACGGTAAAATCTACCGAATTTCAGCCAGGGGAAAAGGAGAGGAATTTTTTGACCCTCAGGAAAAATACATCTGGGATTTAATGTTCACGGAAAAAGGAAGCCTGCTGGCGGCCGTGGGAGAAAGCGGCGGGATTTATGAAATAAGTCCCGCAGGAGAAGGCCGGCTGGTCCTGAAAGCCAAAGCCAACCATATTCTCTGTTTAAAACGCCATCCTTCCGGCGATATTTTTGCGGGCAGCGGTGGACGCGGTCTGCTTTACCGCCTATCGCCAGGGGGTAAAGTTTCGGTGGTGCTGGAATCTTCTTATGAAGAAATCCGCAGTCTTGATTTTGACCGGGAAGGGAATGTTTACTTTACGGCCTCCGGGCAGGCAGCCAAAAGTTCTACCACTTCCGCTGCTTCTCCGTCTTCATCTTCAACCTCCGACAAATCTGAGCCTGAAGTGGCGGTGGCCATTTCGGCCATAGCGGCTCTTGATGTGGACCTGCTGATACCTCAATCCGAGTCATCTTCGCCTTCCTCTGGCAAGAGCAGCACCTCAGCCAGAGGTGCCATCTTCCAGGTTTCTGCTGACGGGCTGGCCAGAAAACTCTGGAGCTCGGATGAGGAAATGCCCTATGAATTGTTTTATGAGCCGGAAAGCAAGAAATTGATTTTTGGCACCGGCCCGCAGGGAAGAATTTATGCTCTGGATGGGGAAGAAAAAGCTGAGCTCCTGACTCAGGCGGCTTCAGAACAGATTTTTCAGCTTGCTCTCTCAGCCGGGAAGATTTTGGTGGTCGGGAATAATCCGTGTTTTCTTGGGCAGTTACCACTCCAGCAGAATTTTTCCGGCGAGTATTTAAGCCCGGTGCTGGATGCTAAAATTCCTGCGACCTGGGGTCGGATAAGCTGGGAAGCGGAAGTGGCCACGGGTAGCGTCATTCAGGTACAGAGCCGGAGCGGTAATACTGCTGAACCTGATGAAACCTGGAGCGACTGGTCGCCACCGTACTTAAAATCAGGCGAAAAGGTTTTAAGTCCGAACGGAAGATATTTGCAGGTTAAAGTCAGTTTAAAAGCCCAATCCGGGCAAAAGCTGCCTCAGCTTTCTAGAGTGACTGTTTTTTACCTTCAGACCAACGTGGCCCCAGTTATAGAAAAACTGGAAATTCTCCCGCCCAACCAGGTGTATCTCAAGCCACTGGACCAGGATGAATCAATCCTGGGGCTGGACCGGGTCTCTCAAGAAAAAAATGTCCGAAAAGACAAGGACAGGGATATATTCATTTCGCCTAAAAAAGCTCTGAGACAGGGATTCCGCACTATCACCTGGGAAACGAGCGATGCTAACGATGACCAGCTCAGTTATAATGTTTACATCAAGAAAGAAAACGAAAGCAGCTGGCGGCTTTTTCAGGACAAAATAAGCGAGAAATTATTATCCTTTGATACCAGAAATTTTTCAGACGGGACTTACTTTATCAAGCTGGAAGCTACTGACCAGCCTTCCAACCCGGCCGGTACCGAAAAGAAAGTAGAAAAAATAAGTCAGCCTTTTATCATTGATAATTCTCTACCGGTGGTCAAAAATTTCCAGGCCAGGAGAAACGGAGACCGGCTGGAGATAAGTTTTGAGGTGGAAGATTCGTATTCTTACATAGAAGAAGTTAAATTCCTGATCAAGCCAGAAGACTGGCAGGTGGTCTTTCCGGATGATGGCCTGTGTGATTCTCAAAAGGAAAGCTTCAAATTCAGTGTTCGGCTGACCGCTCAGACTGACAATTTAATACTCATCAGAGTCCGGGACAGCTTTGGAAACTTAGGCACCTTTCAGTCTCAATTTTGAAGTCTGCTAATAAAAATAAGTCATTCTGGCTGGATGTCTATCAGGCCTGAAATTCTTTCGGACGGGCCTCTAATTATTTTTGGAGCTGCGGGCCAGAGTTTCGGACAGATGTTGTGGTTTTAAAAACTTTGCTTTTTTCTTTTATGTCTGGCGGAATACGAACCAGAACCCCCAAAGATTTTCTACCGGCCGGTGTTAAATGTTTACCCTGGATTTTGAAATCTAAATCTTGATCTGAAAACAGCTAATCACTTAGCTCAGGCCGGGAAACTCAGGCCCTCCCGGGAGTGTCTTTTTATCTTATTTTGTCTTAACTCTTTCCAGGTATTTATCTTCACGGGTATCCACCCGGATAACATCGCCTTCTTTGATGAACTGCGGTACTTGAATAACCAGCCCGGTTTCCAGCTTGGCTGGTTTGGAGCTGGCGCTCTGAGTGGCGCCTTTGAGCATGGGCTCGGTTTCCACCACCGTCAGGTCCACAGTGTTGGGCAGTTTGATACCGACTGGCTGGCCTTCGTAAAGTTCAATGGTCAGGACCAGGTCAGGTTTCAGGTAGTTGACTCCGTCACCAATGGCTTCCACATCCAGTTTTATCTGTTCATAGGTCTGGAGGTTCATGAAATAGAAATCATCTCCGTCGCGGTAAAGATAAACCATTTCCACTTCTTCCAGGTAAGCCTGTTCCACCCGGTCTTCAGAGCGGAAGCGGTATTCTAATTGGGAACCATCCTTGATATTACGCAACTTGGTCTGGACCATGGCTTTCCAGCGGCCCGGGGTGATGAGCTGACAGTCCAGTACGCGGTAAAGCTGGTCCTCCAGCTTGATGATCATGCCTCGTCTAATTTTGGTCGCGTCAATCATTTGGCCTCCTCAAGGCAAAAAGTCCAAACTCCTGAATCTTGCCTAACTAAATGAAATCAGAGACTTTAGAATCAGCTATATATTTTACAAAAAAATTTATTTTTGTCTATTCATTTATCTGAAAATTTACCAAAATCACAGTCTAAAAATCAGTTTATTCTTCCTGTCTGAGACCTTCAGTCACCTCAATCAGGTAGGGACGGCCGCCGGCTTTTTCAATGGCTCGAGCGGCCATTTCCGGGTCTTCAGGGGCGTAGACGAACATGCAGCCTCCCTGGCCTGAGCCGTTTATCTTTCCGCCGTAAGCTCCAGCTTCCAGGGCGGCCTGCAGCATACGGTCAATTTTGGGAGTAGAAATGCCCACGAGTTCTCTTAAAATTTTTTGCTGCTCGGTTAGCAACCGGCCAAATTCTTTATGGTCAAAAGAATCTGACTGAAACAGCTTCAGCCCTGCTCTGGTGAGGTCGCGGTTGAGGACTGCGCCAAGCAGAGGATTTTTTATTTCGGGTGGAAGAGTCCGACTCAATTTGCTGAGGTCCTCTTCTGAGGCATATTTGAGGTCAAAAGCTGGTTCCATTTTTTTAATCATCCGCAGGCCGGCATTAACCCTTTCTCTGACAGAACCAAGGGTGCCGGTGGTGTCTTTCTTTTCCAGAGAATCGCCGAGGACAAATTTTCCCAGCGGCGCTTTCAATCTGGTCAGGTTTAGTTCCGGGGTGAACTTTATCCAGACCAGGCCACCCACGGCTGAAGTGTAGTGGTCCATCTTCCCGCCTGGTTCTCTGAATTCCACCACTTCAGCCTGGTGGGCCAGCTCGGCCACCTGCTCAGGTTTTTCCGCAAGATGGGAGCTGCTGCTGGCTTCCAGGAGAAACCTGGTCCAGGCTACCACCATGGCTGAAGAACTGGAAGTGCCAGCGTTGATGGGAATTTCTCCGTGCATGGTGACGTCCCAGCCAGTTTTAAACTGACAGCCGAGACGGTACAGGATGTTAACCGTGCTTCTGAGATAATCGCGCTTTTTAAGGTAAGGGAGTTCGCCCTTTACCTGAAATTTTTCTTTCTCCCCAGTATCAGGCAGGTCAATTATGAACCAGTCATCTGACCGTGGTTTTCCTTCTACGTAAAAACGCAGGCTGATGGCCGCAGCCACTACGTCCAGGTCCAGATAGTCCTGATGTTCACCAAACAAACATATCCTGCCCGGAGAGGAAATTCTTAAAGTTTTGGCGAGCAGCATGGTCTTACCCGGTTTTTTCAGAATTCAGAATTTTGAGTTTAAAATCTATCCTAAGAGTTGCTGGTTGTCAATTTAGCTTGGGTAAAAAACTCCGTCAGAGAAAATGAAAGAACTTGGCCAAGTCCATACCAACGGACAGTGAGGTTCAGGTTTTTTATCCAGTTATAAGAATAAATAAGGTTTAAGGTTAACGCCGGCTAAAATGGGCTTACCTTGGTCTGGGTGGAAGTTATTTTCATAGTTCTGAGTCCTTTTTGATTTCTAACACAGCAAACAATTTTTTTTTATTTTTTAACTGTGGCGGATGCCCGTTTCTCTTTTTATTTATCTTTATCAGACCGCAGCTCGTTTTCCCGGCAGAGGTTGATTTTAACTACCAAATTTCGTATAAAAAGACTTCCTGGAAGAAGGCTGGTTATGAGGATAAATTTTCTGGGCACCGGAGGCTCCACCCCCACACTCAAACGCGACAACACCAGTTTGCTTCTGGATTTTAAAACTTCTTTTATCCTGGTTGATTGTCCTGGAAGTATCAGTGCTCGTCTGGAAAAGCTCGGCTATCAGGCTGACCAGGTCACAGATATCCTGGTCACTCATCTTCATCCTGACCATGTTTATGGTTTACCCTCTCTGATTCATGTTTTAAGAAACAGAGAGAAAACGCTTCATCTCTACGGTTCGCCAGAAACGGTTGATTTCTGCCTCAGGCTTCTGCAACTTTTTTCTCTTGACCGAGAAAAAATCTGGGAACACCTTCGTTTTGTAAAACTTGTTCCTGGCCAATCTCTGACCCTGAGCCCGGGGTTAAAACTCACCGCCTATCAGGTCCAGCACCATTTCTCATCCCTGGCTTTTCTTTTGGAAGAGAATGGCAAAAGAATATTTATCACTGGCGACACAGCTCTGGACCGCGACCTTCTGACTCAGGTACTGCCACTCTCCGTGCTGGTTCATGATTGCAGTTTTCCATCCACGGTGGCAGAAAGTTTTTCGGCTTTGAAAAGCAAACACACTAACGCCCTGGAACTGGGACAGGCGGTGGCTGGCTGGCCGGTGGAAATCCTGATTCCCTGTCATTTTCTGAGCGAACTCGGGTTTTCTGTGGAGGAGATAGAGAAGGAAATCAGAGCTAACTATTGCGGCCAGCTGATTATGCCAGATGATTTTCAGGTGGTGGAAATTGCCTGAGCAAAAATTTAAGTTGATGATTTGTTTCAGCGGCTTGGTAATTTTTACCCGGACCATGATTTTCCCACCCCTTCTGCGTACCTTACATTTTTAAACAAGGAAGAAAGATGATGGTTGGGAAAGAAGGAAAAGTTATAATTTCCCCGTTATTCTTATTTTTATTTTTGTTTTCCGGCTTTTTTCTCACCGGTTGTCAGAAAAAAGGAGGTCCCATGGCTGAGATAGTTCTGATAAACGGAAAGATAAGAACCATGTCTGAAAACCAGCCACTGGCTGAAGCTCTGGCCATCAACCAGAACCGCCTGGTCAAGGTGGGTTCAACAGCAGAAATCAGGTCTTTAATCGGTTCAGACACCAAGGTAATTGACCTGCAGGGTAAACTGGTGCTGCCCGGTTTTATTGATTGTCATACCCATTTTCTGAACGGTGGCTTGGCTCTGAGGGCAGTTAAACTCCGTGATTGCCGCAGCCGGGAAGAATTTGTGGAAAGAATCAAGCAGAAGGCTTCTGAACTTCCGCCCGGTTCCTGGATTCTGAACGGTGATTGGGACCACGAGCAATTTTCTCCGGTAGAGTTACCGAGGAAAGAATGGATTGATGAGGTCACGCCAGACCACCCGGTCTGTGTTAATCGTTTTGACGGACATATGGTTTTGCTGAACAGTCTGGCTCTGAAAATAGCAGGGATTGATAAAAACACTGCTTCACCGCCTGGCGGAGAAATTGTCCGTGACCCTCAGACAGGTGAGCCCACCGGCATCTTGAAGGACGCGGCCTGCGACCTGGTTTATGCCCGCATTCCTGAACCAGGTTTGACTGAGAAGCTGGAAGCTGTGAGGCTGGCTCTTAAGGAAGCAGCGGCTCATGGCCTAACTTCGCTTCATGACATGTCTGACCCGGCCAGCTTTGAAGTTTACGAAGAGCTGCTCAGAAGGGGGGAACTCACTGCCCGGCTGTATGTATATTTTCAGATTACTGATGTAGAAAATGTGGTCAAGCTCAGACTAAAGTCCGGCTTCGGGCACCCTTTTCTGCGCTGGGCCGGACTCAAAGGGTTTGTCGATGGTTCTCTGGGGTCGAGCACGGCCTATTTTTTTGCACCCTACAGCGATAACCCGGATACCTGTGGTTTACTGGCTGCGCACATGTTTCCGGAAGGCATCATGGAGAGCAGGCTGCGCCTGGCTGACGAACATGGCCTGCAGGTGGCCATTCACGCCATCGGAGACAGAGCCAACGCTCTGATACTGGATATCATGGAGAAAATAATTAAGGAGAACGGACCACGTGACAGAAGATGGAGAATTGAGCATGCCCAGCATCTCAGAAAAGAAGATATCGCCCGTCTGGCCAGACTGGGTTTAATCGCTTCCATGCAGCCTTACCATGCTATTGATGACGGCTGCTGGGCCGAAAAAAAGATAGGTCCGGAGCGGGCGAAAACCACCTATGCTTTTCGTTCACTTCTTGAAGC
>JBBIRN010000031.1:0-672 GCA_037441785.1 Candidatus Aminicenantota bacterium
CTGACCCTGACTCTGCCGGTCAGCAACGTGGTTACTCATGCGGCTTATGCCCAGGCTAATCTGGCTCTGGAACAAGCCCGGCTGAAGTTTAAAAACCAGCAACAGCAGCTGGACCTGGAAATCAGCACGGCCGTCAGGGCCGTGGAAACTAATTACCAGCGGGCTCTGGCTTATAAAGCAGCCCGGGAGCTGGCCGAAAAGAAGCTGGAAGCTGAGCAAGAAAAATTCAAAGTCGGCCTCAGCACCAATTATCTGGTTCTTCAGTATCAGAGAGACCTGGCCAACGCTCAGACCATGGAGCTCAAGGCTCTCATAGATTACAATGTTTCCCTGGCCAACCTGGACCGGGTCATGGGGACAGGCCGCGAAAAACGGAACGTCACGGTTATTAATGAAGATTAAAACCTTGGGCTAAACATCAGGTCAAGGATATATCTTGCGGATAGGAGAGAGAGCAACATGAAGATGCAGCAAAAAATCAAGAATATGAGCAAAGCTAAGAAAATTCTATCGGTCATCGGACTGGCGATTCTGGTTTTGCTTTTGTGGAGAATCGGCAAAATTGTTTTTAAAAAATCGGTTACCGGTGGGCCGCGTCAGGCCGCGGTAGCCGTCATGCTGGCGCCCGTAGAAAACGGCCTTATCCGGGACGTGGGACATTTTTCTGGAACA
>JBBIRN010000031.1:686-9948 GCA_037441785.1 Candidatus Aminicenantota bacterium
CTCATACCAAAATCCCAGTTCGTGATTGCCCCCAAAGTCTCGGGAAAACTGAAAAAGCTCTATGTCAACATTGGGGATAAAGTCACCAAAGGTCAGGTCGTGGCCCAGCTTGACGATGAGGAATACCAGCAGCAGGTGGCTCAGGCCGAAGCTGATTTAAAAGTGGCCAGAGCAAATTTTGAAGAAACCAGAAGCGCTCTGGAGCTGGCCAAAAAAGACCTGGAGAGAGCGATAACTCTTCATCAAAAAGGTATTTACTCTGATGCTCAGTTTGATGCCGCTCAGGCCCAGTACCGTTCGCAGGAAGCCAGGTTCAAGGTGGCTGAAGCTCAGGTGGCCAACCGGGAAGCAGCTCTGGAAACGGCCAGGGTCAGGCTTTCTTACACCAGGATCATTGCCACCTGGGAAAGCGGCAACCCGGTGCGTTATGTGGGGGAAAGGTTTGTAGATGAGGGTGCCCTCCTCTCGGTTAACACTCCCATCATCTCTATCGTGGAATTACAACCAATTACAGCCGTTATCTACGCCACGGACAAAGATTATTTCCGCATCCAGGTTGGGCAGGAAGTGGCCGTATCCTCCAGTGTTTTTCCAGACCGAAAATTTCACGGCCGCGTGGTCAGAGTGGCGCCGATTCTTAAAGAAACTTCCAGACAGGCGAGAGTGGAAATAGACATTGATAATGAAGAAGGCACCCTGAAGCCTGGAATGTTTGTCAACGTGGAAATTGAGTACGGCCGAAGAGAAAAAGCCCGGATTGTGCCTTTTAGCTCGGTAGTAGTGCGTGGGAATCAACAGGGTATTTTCCTGGCTGACCTGGAAAATAAGAAAGCCAAATTTGTACCTGTAAAGCTCGGCATCATTGAAGGAGAAAAAGCTGAGATCATTGAGCCAGCAGATATTTCTGGTTTTGTGGTGGCCCTGGGACAACACCTGCTGCAAGATGGTATGAACATTATCATCCCGCAGGACAGCAGTTCTTCACCCCAGAAAAAGCCCGAGGCTCCTGGTAAAAAAGGAAATAAATAAGTAACTAATAAATTTGGTCAGAACGAAGAATGAAAGATTTTCTAAAAATTGATGGCCCAATCGGGAGGAAAACATGACTCTATCTGAATTTTCGATAAAGCGGCCCATCTTTGTCACCATGTTGACTCTGGTGGTCCTGGTGCTGGGGTTTATTTCCCTGAGCCGGTTGCCGATTGACTTAATGCCGGACATAACTTACCCGACCCTAAACGTCAGCACCTCTTACCCCAACACCGCGCCGGAAGAAATGGAGCAGATAATTACCCGGCCGATTGAAGAAGCCCTCAGTTCTGTCCCTGGCGTAGAAGAAATATTCTCTGTCTCTTCTCAGGGCTCAAGCTCTGTGAGGGTCATGTTTTCCTGGGGGACTAACCTGGATGAAGCCGCCAATGATATCAGAGAAAGAATAGACCGGATCATAGGTCGTTTTCCAGAAGAAGTCCAGCGCCCGACCCTGCGCAAGTTTGACCCAGCTCAGATGCCCATCCTGTTCATCGGGCTGTTGAGCGACCTGGACCCCATCCAGGTGCGAAAAATCATTGATGAGCAGATAGCCTACCGGCTGGAAAGGGTTCCGGGTGTGGCTTCCGTGGATGTCTGGGGCGGTCTGGAAAGAGAAATCCAGGTTAACCTTTTTCCGGATAAGGTCAAAGCTCTGGGCCTACCGCTTGATTTAATCGTCAGTAAAATCCGTCAGGAGAACATTGACCTTCCGGCTGGAACCATTGAAAAAGGCAATTACGAGATAGTTGTTCGTATTCCTGGAGTCTATACTAACATTGACCAGATAAAAGAAACCATTGTGGCCATCAGAGACGGCGCGGCCATCAGAGTTAAAGACATCGCCAGTGTTGAAGACTCTTTCCGTCGCATCACCAGGGTAACGAGAATCAATGATTTGCCCGGCATCAGGCTTTCCATCTACAAGCAGTCGGGCCAGAATACGGTTAAAGTGGTGGAAGGCATCAACAAAGAATTAAAACGGGTAGAAGAAGATTATCCCCAGTTCAAGTTCATAACTCTGAGGGATAGCGCCAAGTACATCAAAGATTCTATTAATAATGTTTCTTCCTCAGCTCTGTACGGCGGTTTCCTGGCTGTGGTTGTTCTGCTCTTTTTCCTGGCTGATGTTCGCAGCACCATGGTTATTGCCCTGTCCATCCCAATTTCCATCATTGCCACCTTTGTTCTTATTTACTTTAACGGTTTTACCCTGAATGTCATGAGCCTGGGCGGTCTGGCTCTGGGCATCGGCATGATGGTGGACAGCTCCATCGTCGTGCTGGAGAACATCTTCCGCATGAAGGAGGAAGAAAAGAAACCGCTGATAAAAGCCGGCATAGAAGGTTCCAGAGAAGTGACCGGAGCCATCATTGCCAGCACCATAACCACGGTCATTGTCTTTATGCCCATGCTTTTTGTCCGGGGAGCTTCGGGCATTATGTTCAAACAACTGGCCTATGTGGTTACTTTTTCTCTGGCCTGTTCTTTGGTTGTCGCTTTAACCCTGGTGCCCATGCTGACCACCAGAATACTAAAAAGCGAAGAGGACGAAAAAGCTAAAAGAAGTTCAAAAATCTACCTTAAAACTAAGCAGGCCTTTGCCCGGATTGAAAACGCTTACAAGAGCCTCATTGATTACAGCCTTCACCGGCGCACCCAGATTGTCATCGGCACGGTAGTTCTTCTGGCTATCAGCGTTTTCCTGTTCCGTTTTGTGGGAAAGGAATACATGCCCCAGACCGATGAAGGGGAAGTTTCCATAACTGTGGAAATGGAAGTTGGAACCAGGTTGTCAGTCATGGACCAGAAACTTAAAGAAGTTTCGGCCCTGGTCAAACAATACGTTCCAGAACTTGATTCCATAATGGAAAGTGCGGGAAGTGGCGGCTGGCGTGGCGGAGCCAACCAGGGTAACATCACCATCAAGTTGGTGCCCAAATCCAAGCGCACTCGCTCCAGCCAGGAAATAGCTGCGGACCTGAGCCGGAAATTGTCTAACATTCCAGGAGCTGTAATCCGGGCCAGAGCCTCCAGCAACCAGATGATGTTCGGTATGAGAGGCGGAGGCGGTCAGGAAAGGTTGCAGATTGAGATAAGAGGGTACGACCTGGATGTAGCTCAGAGCCTGGCTGAGCAGGTCAGCCGGGTGGTCAAGAACATTCGCGGTGTAACTGACGTCAGAATCAGCCGGCTGGAAGGTGCCCCAGAACAGCACCTGGTCATTAACCGGCAGAAAGCTTCTGACATGAAACTTTCAGTCAACCAGATCGGCTCTTTTATCCAGACCATTCTTTCCGGTACCCAGGCCAGCCAGTTTAGGGAAGGTGGCCGTGAATACCGCATTCTGGTCAAGGTAAAAGATTCAGAAAAACTGGACATCAACGACCTTCTTGATTTAACCATTACCAATTCCGACGGTCAGCAGATCAGCTTGAGGAACGTGGTGGAAGTGGAAACCAAACGCGGTCCTCAGCAAATTGAAAGAAGAGACAGAGAGAGAATCATCAATGTTTCAGGTGAAGTGGCTGACCGCGATTTGGGTTCAGTTATTCGGGAAGCCAGACAGGCCCTGAAGACTATTCCGGTACCCAGAGACTTTGCTATCAACTTCACCGGCGATTATGAGGAACAGCAGAAAGCCAACCGAGAGTTAATGATCAGTATTATCCTGGCGCTGTTCCTGGTTTATATGGTCATGGCCATGCAGTATGAATCACTGAGGGACCCGCTGATTGTTATGTTCTCTGTGCCACTGGCCATTATTGGTGTGGTTCTGATTCTAATTCTAACCAACACCACCCTGAACGTAGAAACTTACATTGGCCTGATTATGCTGGGTGGTATCGTGGTGAACAATGCTATCCTGCTTGTTGATTATACCAACCTTCTGAGACGCCGGGACGGGATGGAACTGATGGAGGCAGTAAAAGAAGCGGGCCGGAGAAGACTGCGACCGATTTTAATGACCGCTCTGACCACCATTTTTGGCATGCTGCCCATGGCCATTGGGCTGGGTGAAGGCAGTGAGGTCCAGGCACCGCTGGCCAGGACCGTCATCGGTGGCCTGACCAGCTCAACTTTTATTACCCTGGTTTTTATCCCGGTAGTTTATTCGCTGATTGAGCAAAGGCGTCAGGAAAGGAAAAATAGGTTCAATAACGGTCAAAGCTTTTCAGAACCGGCTAACTGAGCTATCATCTAATTGATGAAGCATTCTTCCGGGCAGAAAATTGCGGGCGTGGTGTGCCTGGCTGTCCTGCTACTACTTAGCTTTAATCAGGCCTGTCCTGGCTACTTATATCTCAAGGAAAAAAACTTCCAGACTTTAAGCTCCACTGCTCTAACCAGCCCGGTCTTTTTAATTGAGCCTGGACTTCAGGAAAGACAGGCCGGTGAAGTAAGGCGCATCAGCGTTCGGCTGCTGGCTGATGAAGAATTTTCTGCTTTAGCCGACGGCAAAAAGAAAATTGAAGCAGTCCTGGGAAAGGTTTCAGAGGAGTTCGGGGCCGCCTTTGGCCTTGAGTTTTTAAACCTCGGCTGGGGCGAATGGAAGTCTCCGGACGAAGCCAGGAACGTGGAAGACCTGGCGGAATGGCTGGATTCACCAGACCTCAGACAAAAGTCGGAGCTTCTGGTAGCAGTAACTGGGCAGAAAGGTATTTCCACTGAGCATTCCGGGCTGGCCCTGATTAAAGCCGGAGTTGTTGTTTTAGTTTACACCCCGGATGAAAAGAAGCTTAAGAATCTCATCAAGCATGAACTCGGCCATATTTTTGGTGCTGTGCATGTGCCTTTTCCAGGTTCAGTCATGGCCTGCGGAGAGGTGGGCGAAGATTTTGACCAGTTCAACCGTCAGATTATTTATCTCGGTCGGCAGAGAGTTTTTACTCCGACGGAAATGCCCTTCTTGCCTGAAGTTAGGGAAAAGCTTGAAGCCTGTTATCTAAAGATACGGGCTCAGATAAAAAAATCTGGCCTTGTTCCAGATGTTAAACCGGAGAAAGTTGATTTGTTTTTTCCGGGAAGGATAAATCCCTGCTTGAGCGATTGCTCGGTGATGCTCGCCCAGCTGAGCGTGGAAAAACGCCAGTACCAGAAAGCACTGGAATACCTGGAGGAAGCTTACAAGATAAACCCGGATGACCTGGAGATATTAAACCTTAAAGCCATCTGTCACCGCCGGATGGGCGAGTTTGCTCAGGCCGTAGAGCTTTACCAGAAAATATTAAAAAAGACACCTGATAAACCACAGGTTCTTTATAACCTGGGCATTGCTCTGAGCAAGATGAACCGCCTGGCTGAAGCCGAACAAGCTTATTTAAAAGTTATTAAGCTTAAGCCATATTTTGCTGAAGCGCATAACAATCTGGGCGAAGTTTACCTCAAGATGGACCGCCTGGCGGAAGCCGAAGCAGAATTTTTAAGAGCTGTTGAGCTTAACGAACACTATGCACTGGCCATTTCCAACCTGGCTGAAGTCAACTACCGCAAGAAAAACTGGCAGCTGGCCAGAATTTATGCGGACAAAGCCCTGGAGCTCAACCCGGGTTTAAGTTCTGCCCACAACATCAAAGGAAACCTGTTAAGCCAGGAAGGAAAACTTCAGGAAGCGTTCTCAGAGTACCAGAAAGCACTGGCCGATAACCCCGATTACGAAAAAGCCTATTACAACCTGGGGGTAGCGGCTTCAGACCTTGGACGCTTAAAAGAAGCCGAAGGTTATTTCCTCCAGGCCCTGAAATTAAACCCTTATTTTGCTGAAGCCTATGCGGCCCTGGGACTGTGTTATCTAAGGCAGGGAAGGTGGGATGAGGCCATCTCTCAACTGAACCAAGCGGCGGAGAAAGGTTATCATCAGGCCCGCCTTTTTGTTAACCTGAGCTATGCCTACATGGCCAAAAAGGACTGGAAAAAAGCTGAACAGGCAGTCCGGGAGGCGATTAAAATAGACCCCAGCCAGGCCCTGGCCTTTAACAACCTGGGAATTTCTCTGGCCCAGCAGGGAAGGCTGGATGAGGCGCGTGAGGTTCTGGCTACGGCTCTGAGCCTGAGACCTCTGGAGCGAGATGTGGTCCTGAACCTGGCCACGGTTGAGCTCAGTGCCGGGAACCTGGACAAAAGCCTGGAGCTATTTTTAAAAGCCATAGCCCTCAAGCCTGATGATGAAAGTAATGCTCAGGTTTACCACCAGGTAGGGCTCATCTATTTCAGAAAGGCCGATTACGAAAAAAGCTGGGAGTTTTGCCTGAAAGCCCTTCAATCTGGAGCCAGGGTAGAACCGGACATTATTGACGAGCTGAGGAAAAGGTTAAAAAAGTAGACAAAACAGAGGCCTTAAGTTTGTTTTAGACAAAAATTGATTTCATGCTCTCAACTGAGCTTCCGGTTTTAAGCTAAAGGGAAAGCTGGGTAAGGTTAATTTTTCGGGCTCAACCGGCCATATTGTGGGTAAAAATGAGAGATTCCTGGCTCCTTAAATCTAAGCTGAATCTTGGCCAACTCATAGGAAATGAAGCTAATTGAAGAAATATAAAAAGAACGTTTCTCTCCGACCATCTTTTAAAATGTTCATCGTTGAGTCCTCTATTCGCTCCTTGAGAGTTATGATTCTCCGAGTTTATCCATTTAAAAGTCGGAAGGACCATTTTTTTTAAGGAAATGAATGGTACCCAGGCCTGAAGAGAAGACAGCCAGCAGCGGGACCGAGGCGATAAATTATTTTATTTCTTCGTAATTTTTTTCTCTTCATGTTTTTTTTATCAATTTTATTTTTTTCCCCTGATACTTTGTCGCTGGTTGGATGATTGCTCACGACGCAGAATTTATTTACCCCAGAGCTACGTCCAGAATCATCATGACCAAAAACCCGACGATCAGGCCAATAGTTGATAAATCTGATTTTCCGCCTTCCTGAGATTCAGGAATTACTTCTTCCACCACGACATAAATCATGGCTCCGGCGGCAAAAGACAGGGCGTAAGGGAGCAGGTAAATCATCCTGGAAACAGCTAAAGCCCCCAGCACTCCGGCCACCGGCTCTACCAGTCCAGAAAGCTGGCCAAGAAAAAAACTTTTTCCCCGGTTCAAGCCGGCTGCTCTTAAAGGACCGGAGACAGCCAGTCCTTCAGGCAGGTTCTGTAAACCAATGCCCAGAGCCAGGGCTACGGCGCCGCCGAAAGTGGCTTTAGAGATTCCGGCCGAAGCCGCACCAAAGGCCACGCCCACCGCCAGGCCTTCCGGGATGTTGTGCAGAGTGATGGCCAGGATTAAAAGCGTCGTTCTGCGCCAGTGAGTTTTCAGCCCTTCGGCTGTGTCTTCGGGCATGAAAAGATGAAGATGAGGTGTTATTCTGTCTAGAAGAAAAAGAAACGAAGCCCCAGCCAGAAAGCCAGCGGCCGGCGGCAGCCAGCTGGGTAAGTTTAATTCCCGGCACATGTCAATGGCTGGAGCTAAGAGCGACCAGAAACTGGCGGCTATCATCACTCCGCCGGCAAAGCCTAGCATCAAATTCAGAAGATTACGGCTGGCTTTTTTAACCAAGAAAACAGAAGCAGCGCCCACCAGGGTCATTAAATAGGTAAAAAGTGTGCCCAGCAAGGCCTGAATGACTGCGGGAAGCTGGCTCAGAGTCTGGATCATTTTTTCTCCCTTTCTGGTTTAATTTTCAGTTAATTTTGTGGCGGCGTCAATTTCTTTATCGCACTTTATGATTTTTTCCCAGACAGGATGAACTGGCCAGCCGAAATTTAGAAAAGATAAAACTTGATTAGCACCAAGAATCAAAATTAAAATAGAGGTGATTTATTCTGAAAAAGAAGGAGAGGAAAATGCGTTTCTATCCAGCAAGAGTCAGACCGAGACAAAAAAATCTTTTTTCCCTGGGGCTTTTAATTTTATTGGTGTTTTTAGCCAGTCAACTTTATCTTCAAGCGGCTGAAGAAGCCCGGGTGCTTCGTTTCCCGGCGATTTATAAAGACCAGGTGGTCTTTTCTTATGCCGGAGACCTGTACACCGTTTCGGTAAACGGCGGGACAGCGCGGAAGCTGACTTCTCATCCAGGCTACGAGGCTTTTGCCCGTTTTTCACCTGATGGCCGCTGGATAGCTTTTACGGCCGAGTACGACGGCAACCGTGAAGTTTACCTGATGCCGGCAGAGGGCGGCACTCCTGTTCGTCTTACCTTTACTCCGGTTTTAACCCGCGACGATATATCAGACCGGATGGGGCCAAACAACATAGTCATGGGCTGGACACCTGATGGTCAGAAAATTATCTTCCGTTCCCGCATGGCCGAATGGAATGATTTTAACGGTCAGCTTTATTTAGTTCCCAAAGAAGGCGGCCTGCCGGAACAGCTGCCGCTGCCCCGCGGTGGTTTCTGTTCATTTTCTCCGGACGGCTCCAGGCTGGCTTTTAACCGTATTTTCCGGGAATTCCGCACCTGGAAAAGATACCGCGGCGGTATGGTTGATGATATCTGGGTTTATGATTTTAAAACCAAAAAGACGGAAAACATCACCAACAATCCTGCTTCAGATATTATTCCCATGTGGAGCGGGAATAAAATCTATTTCCTGTCAGACCGCGATGAGCTGAAGCGTTTTAACCTTTACTGTTACGACCTGGAAACCAAACAGACCAGGAAAATCACTGATTTTAAAGATTATGATGTCAAGTTTCCTTCTCTTGGGCCGGGGGCCATTGTTTTTGAAAACGGTGGTTATCTTTACAAACTGGATTTAGCCACAGAAAAAGTTAGCAAGATTTCAGTGTTTATCGCCGATGACCTGGCGGTGGCGCGAAAAGAGCTGGTCAAAGTGGGTGAGATGATTACCACTTATGACCTGGCCCCCGATGGAGCCAGAGCTGTTTTTGGGGCTCGCGGCGAAATTTTCACCGTGCCGGCTAAAAACGGTAACACCAGAAACCTGACCGGCACTTCAGGCGTTCACGAACGGGATGCGGTCTGGTCGCCCGACGGACGCTGGATTGCTTTTGTCTCGGATAAAAGCGGCCGGGAAGAACTTTATATCATGGCTCAGGACGGCTCTTCTGAACCAGTTCAGCTGACCTTTAACTCTGAATGCTACCTCTACGGGCCGAAGTGGTCCCCGGACAGCAAGAAATTGCTCTGGTCGGACCGGATGTTCCGGCTGCGTTATGTGGAGATAGACAAAAAACAGGTGGTAGAAGTGGCCAAGGGGAAAATCTGGGAAATCATGGATTTTAC
>JBBIRN010000031.1:9958-13789 GCA_037441785.1 Candidatus Aminicenantota bacterium
GGCCTACTCCCAGCAGGAAGAAAACGGTCTGGACAAGATTTATCTCTACAACCTGACCACTAAAGAGACTTTTGAAGTTACGGACAGCTGGTACTCTTCTTACTCTCCCTGTTTTAGCCGCGACGGAAAATATCTTTTCTTTGTTTCTGACCGGGATTTTAACCCGGTTTACAGCCGGACAGAATGGAATCATGCCTACCTGGAGATGTCGCGCCTCTACCTGGTAACTCTGAACAGAGAGGTTAGGTCTCCTTTTGAGCCGAAAAGCGATGAGGTGAAGATTTCTGCACCTGAGCCGGCTAAGGCCGAGACCAAGGCAGCCCGGGCTCCAGAAGAAAAACCTGCGGTTAAAGCCGCGGAAAAAGTGGTGGTGAAAATTGATAAGGAAGGGATTAAAGACCGCATCGTGGCTCTGCCGGTAGAAGTTGCCAGTTATTCTGAACTGACTTCTGTCGGTGACAAGCTTTTTTACCTGAAGCGTTCTTTCCGCGACCGGCAGGCCAGCCTTAAATGTTATGATTTGAGCCAGCGTGAAGAAAAAGACCTCGGCCAGGTCAATGGCTACGTTATCTCGGCTGACCAGAAAAAAATGCTGGTGCAGAAAGGGAAAGATTTTGCCATCATTGATTTGCCTACGGGGCCGATAAAGATTGAAGAGAAGCTCAACCTGTCTGGCCTGGAAGTCTGGCTTGACCGCCAGGCGGAGTGGGCCCAGATTTTTGAGGAATGCTGGCGCCAGATGAAGGACTTTTTCTACGCCCCCAACATGCACGGTGTGGATTGGGAAAAGGTCAGACAGCAGTATCTGCCGCTGGCCAAAGCTGTCCGTCACCGGGCGGACCTGACCTATGTCATCGGCGAGATGATCGGCGAGCTGAACTGCGGCCATACTTATGTGGGCGGCGGTGACCTGCCGAAAGTAGAAAGAATTAGCGTCGGACGCCTGGGAGCCAGGCTGGAGAAAGATAAATCAGGTTATTTTCAGATTAAGCAAATTCTGGCCGGCCAGAACTGGGACCCCAGTTTAAGGTCACCGCTGACTGAAGTCGGGGTGAACGTGAATGAAGGAGAGTACATCATCGCCGTAAACGGCCGACCGGTCAACCAAGTCAAAGACATCTACGAACTTCTGGTGAACACCGCCGGCCAACAGGTAACTTTGAAGGTGAACAGTCAGCCGAGCGAAAAAGGTGCCAGAGAAGTGGTGGTCGTGCCCGTTGAAAGAGAGAACAGCCTTTACTATTACAACTGGGTCAAGAAGAATACTGAATACGTGGCTAAAGCCACCGGCGGAAAAGTAGCTTACATCCACGTGCCTGACATGGGAGTTCCCGGGCTTAATGAATTTGTCAAACATTTTTATCCCCAGACTGACAAGAAAGCCTTGATCATTGACGTACGCGGCAACGGCGGTGGTAATGTTTCGCCCATGCTGATAGAAAGGCTGGCCCGGCAGGCCGTGATGGTGGACATTGCCCGTGGTTCAGTGCCCCGGCCTGACCCTGAAGCTCTGATCATGGGTACTAAAGTAGCGCTGATTAATGAGTTTTCTGCCTCAGACGGCGATATTTTCCCATACCGCTTCCGGAGAATGCAGCTTGGCAAGTTAATCGGTAAGAGAACCTGGGGCGGAGTGGTGGGCATACGTGGCACTCTGCCGCTGGTTGACGGTGGTTATCTCAACAAGCCAGAGTTTGCTACCTACAGCCTGGAAGGTCAGTGGATTATAGAAGGCGAGGGCGTGGAGCCTGATATTTACGTTGATAATGACCCGGCTAAAGAATATGAAGGGATTGACGAACAGCTCAACAAAGCGATTGAGGTAATCATGGAAGAACTGAAGACCAGAGAGCCGAAACTTCCGCCGGTGCCACCTTACCCGAAGAAGTAAGAAGAGAGCAGAGCTAATTTTGGGCTTTACGGCTTGAATTATTAATCAGGAAAACGGAAGAGGTGCCTGGCGCAAAGCTAAAAGACTGAAATAATCTGGTGAGAAAGCCCTGCCTTAGATTTTAAAGAATGTGGCGGTTAATATGATTTTAGTTAATAGAGGAGTAACCGCATCAATAAACAAGTTAGACAAAATAAAGGTTCGATTGAGGAAGAAAAGGAGCAGCCTTAGGCTGGTTTTGCCGTAAGCTTAAAAAATGTTTTTTTCTGATTTCATTCTAAGTTATGGAGTAAGGAAAATGAAAAAACATCAAATCGCCGGGACCATTTTTTTATTCCTGGCTTTTTTTCTGGCCGCGTTATACTTGCCCGGGCAGGAAGTTGAAGCCCGCGGCCTTGAGTTTTTGAAAAAAGCTGTGGACCAGGTCTCTGAGCAGAACCTTCTTTCCACCATCAAAGCGCTACAGGGCTTTAAGACTAGAAACCTGCTCTCAGAAGAGAAGGCAGCCAATTTCGGTATTGGGGCGTCCCGGAAGTGGCTGATAAAGGAATTTCAGAAAATACCGGGGCTGGAAGTGGTGGATGATGGTTATCGGCTGCCGCAGCAGGCTGGAAGGATTGTCCGTGAGACTGAGCTTCATAACGTTGTGGCCATCAAAAAGGGAAAAGCAACCAAGGAAAGAATAATCATTGTCAACGCTCATTACGACACCATTGCTGTTAGCCAGGATGGAAAATTCCATTACGAAGACGTCAACACCGAAGCCCCTGGCGCCAACGATGATGCTTCCGGCGTGGCCGCGCTGCTGGAAATGGCCAGGATTATAGCCCCGCTGGAAACAGAGGCCACCATCCATTTCATCGCTTTTGCCGGGGAAGAACAGGGACTGGTCGGTTCTACCCTTTATGCTCAGAAGATGAAGCAGCAGGGAAAAAACGTGGAAGCCGTGCTGACTATGGACATGATTTCTAACATCAAGGCCGGCAATGGCTACATAGATTCCACCCGGGTCCGGGTGTTCAGCGATGACCCCAACGATTCACCCAGCCGGGAGCTGGCTCGCTACGTTAAACGGGTGGCTGAGCAGGTTTACCCCTCTTTTGAAGTTAACCTGATTTACCGGGCAGACAGGTTCGGCCGGGGAGGTGACCACACGCCCTTTGTGCTGGAAGGATTTCCGGGAATAAGGTTTACGGAAGCACGGGAAAACTATTCGGTTCAGCATTCACCGCTGGATACCATTGAAAATCTTTCGCTTCCTTATTGTGCTGATGTCACCCGAGTGGTGCTGGCTTCTCTTCTGTCTCTGGCCTGTGCGCCAGAAGCACCCCAGGTAACCAGCGAGCGTGGGGCACCGCTTCTCGGCCGCGGGCAGGGTTATGATGCGGAGCTGCGCTGGAAATGGGAAGGCAAACGCGACAACCTGGCAGGTTTTAAGGTTTATATGAAGGATACCAAATCACCTTACTGGGAAAGAGTTTATTCGGCCGGACCAAACGAATCTTTTCTGCTGAAGAACGTTTCCATAGATGACTGGACTTTTGGCGTTTCAGCCGTGGGGACCAACGGTCTGGAAAGCCTGGTTTCCATCTACCGTATGCCGCCCCGGCGTCGGGCTGAATACACCTTTGAGGAAATTAAATAAATCTTTGAGCCTGCTTAATTAAAGCCTCAGATGAAATCCGAGCTGAAAAGCACTTGCCTGAATAAGCCAGCTATGTTTTACGGTCGCAAGCGGGAATTTGACTGAACTTTCCAGGCCAAAGTTTTTAATGCTTAGACCTAACCCGCAGGTCAGGTAATCAATTATGTTGCACTCGCTTGTGTATGGACCATATGGGTCATGAATGTACCCAGCGAGTAAATGTAGAGTCTTATCCTCATTCTGGTCAAGTTTTAAAGTGTAACCCAGCCCGGCCGAGAATTTTATAAAATCTGAT
>JBBIRN010000031.1:13799-14798 GCA_037441785.1 Candidatus Aminicenantota bacterium
CAAGTGGCCATTGGTAAAATCTGTCAAATAAATAATCATATCTGCTTCCACCAGAAAATTGTTTCCAGTTCCAGTATGATACATCCGAATAAAGATTAAGATTATCTGAAATATTGACCTTGCTGCTCAAACACAGAGCGAAAGGAAACCTGAAATAATTAGTAAACGGTCCTGAAGTAGTCGTTTGGGGAAAATAGAGGTCCCTTGTTTCTAAGGTAAACGTCATTTTCATCTTGTAAGCTGGCCTTATAGTCAGCCCCAGAGTCAGAACCTTATTAACCTTCCAGGCCAGGCCAAACTGAAGGTTAAAACCTTTAAAGTCAGCCTGGTATTCGTTTTCCTGTTCTGAGTAGGCATAATGATCAAGGTGGGTTAAATTGCCTGTCCTGTAATTAATGGAAAAGCCAAGGGAAAAATTATCTTTGACCTGATGAGAAACGGCCAGTTGAAAAGAGTGCAACCTCCCGTTCTGGCGAAAAAAATTCTCATAATCATGAATTTCAGGTCGGTTGTATTCTTCTATAAGAGAATAGCCCAGGCCTATTCCCCAGGCACCAGACCTTAATGTTAGACCCAAAAAATCCGGGTTAGCCGTTGACCGGCTGTAAGTATGCCAGGTATTATCAATGTTATCGGAATTTCCATTTCTGGCCACCATTATCCTGCCGGAAGCAGCTAACTGGAATTTATCGGAAAAACTCAGAACTGCCGGGTTGAGAAAACTGGCCTGCGGACTGTACTGGCTCAGGATAGTTTCTCCCGCGGCTGTGGAAAAAGGCGAGTATATGCCCAGTTGATTTCGACTCCCCAGGGGCAAGCCCATCAAATTAATATCCTGTGCCTGTAAGAAATGGTGGCAGGCAAGAGTTAAGGCAGCTAGTAAAAGAATTATGGCCCAGTTAATTTTTACTTTTTCCATTTATTTTTCTCCCCTTTATAGTTTTCTTAAATAATAAGTCAAAAACACTTTTTCAGTCAAATTTTTTTTGTTAATTTGAA